>NZ_BAAGRO010000004.1:0-126112 GCF_054782915.1 Nocardioides hungaricus
GATGACTCGCGACACCTGTCCGGGATGACGTGAGACAGGGGTCCGGGATGTCCTGAACCAGAACACCCCTACCTCCGCCATTTCGAGTCGTCCGTCTGATGGTGGCGCGTGCACGCCAGAGGCGGACGACCTACCCGTCGCTAGGATCTGAGAGTGTCGAGGGGTACGAACAACGAACACGGCCGTGACCGCGACCGTTCGTTTGAGGTCGCCTTGGACCAGACCGACCGCGAGATCCTGCGGATCCTCCAGAAGGACGGTCGCACCCCCAACGCCGAGATCGCTCGTCGCCTGAGTACCACCGAGACGACGATCCGGAAGCGGGTCGCCGCGATGCGGGCGAAGGACTACTTCGAGGTGGTGGCCGTCCCGGCGCCTCACGTCGCGGGTTTCAACTTATCCGCGATCATCGGCCTGTCCGTCGCCCTCAAGCATCTGCGCACCGTGACGGACGAACTGGTCAAGCTGCCCCAGATTCGCTACGTCGGCGTATCGACCGGCCGGTTCGACGTCATCATCGAGGCGTTCTTCACCGACCACGAGGACGTTCTGGAGTTCGCCACCGACGTCCTCGGCGCCCTGCCCGGCATCACCGACGTGGAGACGTCGTTGATCCTGAGGATCGAGAAGTTCTCGTACGAGTGGGAGCTCGCCTGAGCCGAGCGCGCGCCGGCGACGCGTCCGGCCGTCCGGCAGCACCGGTCCTGAGTCGGCTCGGCGTCGATCACCGGTGATCCACCTGTGCTGGTGATCCTCATCGCCGCGGCACGGCCCTGTCCCCGAATACGGCGTTGCGCAATTCGCGCAGAAAGTTCCCCAACTTGTGCCTGATTTCGATTTTTTAGGCCGCATTACTATTGACATACGAACTAAAACAGGGTCAGCATGCTTCGAAATCGACCCTGAGGAGCAGGTGTGCCCACCCCGGAACAACTTCGTGATGACCTCAAGAGCCAGGGCGTCAAGTACGTCTTCGGCTTCTATGTGGACCTCAACGGCGTCCCGAAGAGCAAGTGCGTGCCGATCGACTCGCTTCCCCAGATGGCCGGCGGCTCCGAGCTCTACACCGTCGGAGCCATGGAGGGCATGGGAGAGCTCGGGCCGCACGAGGACGAGTGCGCCGGCATCCCCGACCTGGATCGGATCACGGTGCTCCCCTGGAAGCCGGACACCGCGATCGCGCCGACGCGTCTGCACCTGAACGGCGTCCCGTACGCACAGGAGGCGCGCAACTTCCTCATCAGCCAGGTGGAGGCCGCGGCAGACCTCGGCTACGTCGCCAACGTCGGGATCGAGCCGGAGCTCTATGTCGTCCGGGAGACCGAGAACGGATGGGAACCCCTGATCGCCTCCGATCGGGTCAACCAGCCGACCCGGGGCTACGACCTCGAGGCGACCGTGCTCGCCCAGAACTTCCTCGATCCCATGGTCACCTACATGAACCAGCTCGGCTGGCGCGTCTACTCCTTTGACCACGAGGGCGGGGACGGCCAGTACGAGTTCAACTTCGACTACACCGACGCCCTAACCATGGCCGATCGGATGGTGCTGTTCCGCCTGATGGCCAAGCACGTCGCACGAGAGCAAGGCTGCATCGCGACGTTCATGCCCAAGCCGTTCCAGGACGACTTCGGCTCTGCGGCGCACGTCAACATCAGCTTGGCCGACGCCGGGACAGGGCGCAACGTCTTCGAGGCTGCCGACGGTCGCGGCTACAGCGACGTCGCCCGGAGCTTCACTGCCGGCGTGCTCAAGCACGCTGGCGCCATCTGCGCGGTCACGTCGCCGACGGTGAACTCCTACAAGCGCTTCACGAGCAAGGGGTTCATGGACGAGATCTCCTGGGCGCCCATCTACCGCGCCTGGGGCGAGAACAACCGCACGCTGATGTGCCGGATGCCGGTCAACCGCCACTGCTTGGAGGTGCGCACCGTCGACGCGGCGGTCAACTATCACCTGGGCGTCGGTCTGATCCTCGCAGCGGGCCTGGACGGCGTGATCAACGAGCTCGACGCGGGTGAGCCACTGAACGCCGATGCCTACCAGATGAGCAGCGCCGACCTAGCGGCCCGGGGCGCGGAGCACCTGCCCCGATCGCTTGAGGCAGCGCTGGATCTGTTCGAGGACAGCGAGGTCGCGCAGAACGTCCTCGGCAAGGACTTCCACCAGACATTCCTGGCGTACAAGCGCGCCGAGTGCCACGAGTACGGCGCCGTCGTCACCGACTGGGAGACCTCGACCTACCTGCAGCGGTGGTGACAGCGATGGAGTCGACGACCATCCAGGTCACCAGCCTTCCCGACGAGGTCGAACACCGTCGTCGAGACGCCAACGAGATTGCGCTGGCCCGGATCGTGGGCGCGCGCCCGCATCTCGTGGGCGTGGCGCCCGCCGGCCACGTCGTGCCAGGCATGGCGCCCAACATGATCCTCACGTCCGGGGCACCTCTGTCCTGGCCCGAGTACAGCGGCGGCCAGCGCCGCGCCATCATCTTCGCGGCGCTCTACGAAGGTCTTGCCGGCACAGATGCCGAGGCCGAGGCACTCCTCGACAGCGGCGACATCGTGGTGTCCACGACGCAGAGCCATTCCTGTATCGGATCGGTGGCCGGCATCTACACGGCCTCGATGCCGGTGCTCATCGTCCGCAACGATGCGCACGGCAACTCTGCGTTCTGCAACCTGTACGAGGGCAAGAGCCGTTACCGCCTGAACTACGGTGCATACAACGCCGAGGTTCGCGACGGGCTCCAGTGGCTCGAGAACGTGATGGCGCCGGTGCTCGCGAACGCGATCGAGCGATCCGGCCCGATCCCCCTGCAACCGTTGATGGCACGAGCCCTGCGCATGGGCGACGAGCTGCACAGCCGCAACACAGCCGGAACGCTCCTCCTGCAGCAGGCCCTGGCGACGGCGCTGTTGGACGTGAGCCGGGCCGGCCGGGACACCGAGGTCAGGGAGGTCCTGGACTTCCTAGCCGCCAACGACTACACGTTCCTCCGAGTCGGCATGGCGGCCGCCAAGGTGACCGCGGACGCGGCACACGGCATCGAGTACAGCAGCATCGTCACAGGCATGGCGTTCAACTGCCGGGAGTTCGCCGTCCGAACCAGCGGACTCGGCGACCACTGGGCCCGTGGAGGCTACCCGGAGCTGGAGGGTCGCTTCTTCGACGGGTTCACCGCTGTCGATGCCGAATGGATCGGCGGCGAGAGCTGCGTGACCGAGACGATCGGGCTCGGCGGGTTCGCACAGGCATGCGCACCCACGCTCATGGATTACCAGGGCGGAAGCTACGCCCGCATGGTCGAGAACAACTCACGCATGTACGAGATCACCGTGGGCGAACATCCCGAGTTCCTGATCCCGTCCTTCGAGTTCCGCGGCACCCCGGTCGGCATCGATCTGTTCAAGGTCCTCGATCGCCAGATCACGCCGGTGATCGACGGGGGGCTGGCCGGCCGTGGTGGTGGCCAGATTGGCGCCGGTGTCCTGCACAGCAGTCCTGCCGCGTTCGAGGCCGCCGCACTCGAATACCTCCGCCGCTACGTCGCCTAGTCACATCGCCACTAATCCCTCAACGTATGGAGTGCCCATGTCTGCCGTGAATGACTCCGTCTCAGCGGACCACTCGGGATCCGCCCCATCCGGCCGTATCTCCGGCCGGATGGGCCCGGTCGAACTCGCCTTCTTTGTCATCGCCGCCGCCGGGCCCCTCCTCGTAGTGGCCGGCTTTGCGCCCATCGCCTTCATGCTCGGCGGCGTCGGCGCACCTGGAGCGCAGCTGGTCGCGGGGCTGGTGCTCCTGTTCTTCGCCGTAGGGATGACGCGGATGGCGCTGCGCATCAACAATGCCGGAGCCTTCTACTCCTATATCGGCCAAGGCATCGGTCGGCCGATCGGAGCGGGCGCAGCAACGCTGGCGCTCGGGGCGTACTCGGTGATTGCGATCGGCCAGCTCGGCGCTGTCGGCGCGTTCGCGCAGATCCCGATGCGCGAGGTCTTCGGGATCGACCTGCCTTGGCAGGTGTATTCCTTGCTGGCTCTCGCCATCGTGATCTACCTGGGTCACCGACAGATCTCGCTCAGCGCCAAGGTCCTCGGCGTCGCCCTCCTCACCGAGGCCGGTGTCCTGCTCCTCCTCGCGGTGCCGGTGGTCCTCCAGGGCGGCGCCGAGGGCATCGACTTCGACTCGTTCGCCCCGAGTGCTGTCTTCGCCGGTGGTGGTACCGGTGCCATGTTCGCCATCGTCTTCGGCGCGTTCATCGGCTTCGAGTCGACCGCGATCTATTCCGAGGAGGCGCGTGACCCGGAGCGCACGGTGCCTCGGGCGGTGTTCCTCGCGGTCGGGTTCCTCGCGATCTTCTACACCTTCATGTGCTGGGTGGTCTACCTCGCCTTCGGCAATGGTCACATCACCGACGCGGCGATCGCGGATCCGGTCGGACTGGTCGCGACGGCCATGACCGAGTACGTCGGCCAGCCCGCTGCCGTGATGATGGAACTACTCCTGGTCACCAGTGCCTTCGCCTCCACACTGGCGTTCCACAACACCGCGTCCCGCTACATGTTCACGCTCGGGCGTGAGCGAATTCTCCCTCGGGCGCTGGCTAAGCCGCACCCCACCCATCGATCGCCTCACATCGCAAGCGCAACGCAAGGCACTCTCGCGGTGATCGTCCTTCTCATCTTCATCCTCGCGGGCGCAGACCCCTACCTCGTGGTCTACCTGATCATGGTCGCCCCGGGCGTGCTGACCGTGATCCTGCTCCAGGCCCTCTGCTCGCTGGCGATCATCGTGTACTTCCGCAAGCAGGCCAACAGAGGTCTGTTCGGCTGGTGGAGCACGCTCGCCGCCCCGCTCGTGAGCCTCGCCGGACTCGCCGTGGCCTCGTGGCTCGTCATCGTCAACTTCGAGCTCATCTCCGGCCGGGTCGGCTGGATCAACTGGCTGCTGTTGACCACCGTCCCCGTCGCCTTCGCCGTGGGCGTCATCAGGGCGGCGATCATGCGACGCTCGGCGCCTGACGACTACCGCCGCCTGACCCAGACCAGCGTGTTCTGACCCGCGGGCTGGAGGCGCACCGAAGCGAACGGCGCCGCACGATAATGCGGCGCCGTTCGTGCGCTTCGGCGTCAGTCCACGCAGCCGTCCAGGGCCGACTTGGTCAGCCGCGGGCCGTCCTTGACCTGGGTGCCGGCGTCGATGCCGAAGCTGCGCTGCCAGTCGGAGTAGATGCTGGTGTTCTTGTACTCGGTGCCCTTCTCGCCGACCAGGCTGAACCGCATCGTCATCGGTACGTCGGACACGGCGGCCTTGCCCGTGACGACCCCGACCGGGGTGCCGTTGACGAACCAGGCGATGTGGCTCTTCGCCACCTCGACCGCGAACGCCGGGATGTTCCCCGACAGCGAGGGCGCCGAGATGGTCCTGGTCCAGCGGGTGTTCATCGCGTTCACGCCGAAGGTCAGCTGCGAGCCGGCGCCGGTGTAGCGGGCGATGGTGATGTTCCGCCGGCCGCACTGGTAGTCGGAGGCCCTCTCGGGCACCAGCTCGACGACGATGTCCATGTCCCTCGACCTGGTCTCGAAGGTCTTCATCCGCAGCCGGGTCTCCCAGCGGCCGTAGGCGTCGGCGTTGCCGGTCAGCGTCGCGCGGGTGGTGCCGAAGTCGCCCGACCCGCTGGGAACCAGCCGGCCGCTGTCGAGCCGGATGCCGCCGTTGTGCTTGCCGGCCCGGCCCGCGCCGTCGGTGTACTGGATCCAGCGACCCTTCCGCACGCCGTTCTTCGGCGGGCTGTCGAGGTCCTGGCCCTCCTCCCAGTCGAAGCCCCAGCGCACCGGGTACCACTGGTACTTCTGCGCGGCGGTCCCGGTCACCTCGACCGCGCGCGCCGCCGGGGCGCGATCCACCGGTGCCGGCGCGGGTGAGGGGCGTCCGGACCGAAGCAGGCCCAGCAGGCTGCCGACCTCGACGTAGGTCGGGAAGGACGCCTGCCAGCCGACGTCACTGCCGTCGCGGGTCCAGTCCTCCATGCGCACCCGGTAGACCTGCTCGCCCCGGCTCTCGAGGAAGGGCAGGAAGACGCCGCGCCCGTCGAGCCCGACCTGCGTCGTCGAGATGGTCTCCCACCCGGTGGGCGAGACCCGGCGCTGGAGGGTGAGGTCGCGGCCGGCGAACACGGGCAGGCCCTGGGTGTCGGGCCGGCGGTAGAGGTCCGGCGTCGTGTCGGCCACGACGACGAGCGCGCCCAGGTTGAGCGGGTTGAGGACCTGCATCGTGACGTCCTGCGTCTTCGGCTCGAACGTGACGCCCGGCGTGACGCCGCCGCCCTGGGCGCCGCGGACCCGGTAGCTGAGCCCGACCATGTCGGGCGCCCGGATCTGCATGGTGAACGAGCCGTCGGCGTTCGTCTGGCCGCGGTAGGGCAGGTCCTCGACCTTGGTCCAGTCGTCGCCGGGGCGGTTCATGTGCCGCTCGAGCCAGATCCTGCGCACGCCGGTCGTCGGGAGCTGGCCGGTGAGCGTGAGGCCCTGGCCGCCGACGTAGGCGTCGTACCCGCCGTTGACGGTCATGCGGAGCGTGGCGTCCTTCCGCGCGGGGTCGGCGGACCCGGGCGCCATCAGTCCGAGCGCGAGCACGACCGCGACGAGCGCACCCAGCGCCTTTCCCACCACCATGGAGAAGAGTGTCCGCGAGCGCGGCCTCCCGCGCCGGGTTATCGCCAAATCAGGTACGCCGGCGTGCGAGCACCGGCCGCAGCAGCAGCGCGACGACGAGGACGCCGCCGCCGATCAGGCCCCACCACACGGCGTCGTCGCGGGTGCCGGCCAGAGGGTCGACCTCGGGGTCCGGCGCGACCGCCGGCTCGGTGTCGCGGGCGGTGGCGACGGTGCGCTCGACGTTGCCGGCGCGGTCCGGGTCGAGCGGCCGGGTCAGCGCCTCGAGCGGCTGCACGACGCCGGCGCCGGTGAGCGGGGTCGGGTCGTCGGGGGTGCCGTTGGCGGTGTTCACGAGGCGGGCGACGGCCTGCTCGTCGGTCTCGCTCGGGTACCGCTGGAACAGCAGCGCGAGCACGCCGCTCACCTCGGCGGCCGCCCACGAGGTCCCGATCGGCTCGAGCACGCAGGCGCGGCCGTCGAGCCCGTAGGACACCGCGCCGAAGGTCGGCACCGCGACCGTCGTGGCGCTGTTCATCACGACGTACGGCGTGGGGTCGGCCTCGCCCGAGCCGTCGGCGGTCGAGTTCGCGGAGACGACCAGCGGCGCGCCGTACCCGGTCGGGAACATGACCGTCGCGGCGTCCTCGCCCGGACCGGGCCCGCCGCTCTGGAAGTCCTCGTCGAACGGGGCGCCGTCGCCGGGCCGGTTGCCGGCCGCGGCCACCACGACGACGTCCGCCCTCCGGACGGCCTGCACCGCCCGCCGGAGACGCGGCGACGGCTCGACCGCGAGAGAGACGTTGGCGACCCTGATGTTCAGGCCGGCGGCGTTCCTCGCCACCCACTCCAGGCCCGCGGCCAGGCTGTCGGTGGAGACCAGGTCGCCGTTCTGCGGGTCGACGTCGTCGTACACCCGGACGTCGACGATCTCGGCGTCCGGCGCGATCCCGACGGGCGCGTCGCCGGCGATCAGCCCGGCCACCGCGGTGCCGTGGTAGTAGGTCACCTCCCGGCGGCCGGTGATGTCCGTGGTGCGGCCGGCCACCGGGATCGACGGCCCCGTCACGCCGGAGTCGAGGACGGCCACGCGGATCGGCAGCTGTGACCGGGGCGCCTCCCGCCGGACCAGCGCCTGGGCGCGGCGCACGTCGAGCTGGTTGAGCACCGCGTCGCCGGCGTCCGGGCCGAGCTGCCCGGTGGCGCAGTACGGGTCGGCCGCCGCCGCGGGTGGGACGGACACGAGCCCGAGCATCCCGCCGCACACGACGCCGAGGAGAGCCGATCTCAGTCGCACGTCCGCGGGCTCCCCTCCGTGGGCGGCTGGAGGGCGGCGTCCTGGGAGAGGTTGACGCCGCACCGGAACAGCTCGACCCAGGTGTCCGGGACGACCGGCACCTCGACGTCGGCGTACCCGAGCTGGTCGGCGGCGCCCGCGCCGACCAGCGGGTCGGCGCGGCCCTTGGCGTCGATCAGGAACGGCGAGGCGCCGGTGGCCCGGCCGGACCAGTCGCCGGAGAGCACGTAGGCGCCGCGACCGGGGTCGACGACCGGGTCCTTCTGCCGCGCGGTCAGCGACCCGACCGCGGTGGCGTCGCCGGGGCCGGCCAGCGCGGCGACCGGGGCCTCGCCGCCGACCGCGGTCAGCTGCGCGCACGGGTCGGTGTCGAGCTGGGTGAGCCGGTCCTCGGGCCAGCTGGTGTCCAGGAGGAACTCCTTCGAGGCGCGGTACGCCGGAGGCGCGGTCGCGATCGGGATCGGCTCGGCCACGGTGCCGTCGGGGCGCACCAGGCGGGGGTAGAGGGCGGCCGCGAAGTCGCCGAGCAGCACCGGGCCGGTGTCGGTGACGAGGAACAGCGAGCCGTCCTCGGTCTCGAGCACGTCGCCGACCCGGGCCTGGCCCGCCTCCTCGGGCAGCGGCTCGGACGGCCGGTCGCCGAACCCCTCCAGCCGCAGGCTCGACAGGTCGAGCGGCGCCCCGGCCGGGAACAGGTTGAGCCACTCGCGCGGCACCCGGACGGCGCCGACGCTCGCGGCCGGGAGCCCGATGTCCTCGAGCAGCGAGTCGGTCTCGGGGCCGGCCCTGCTGATCTGCGGCGGCAGCGGGTAGGCGTAGGCGCTCCCGTCGGCCGCGCCGGCCTGCGCGACCACGAAGTACTTCCTCCCGCTCCTCACGACCAGGCCGCCGCCGGCGACCGGGGTGACGTCGGGGGCCGCGGCGACCGAGACCCGGATGCCGCGCTCGTCGCCGGTGCACGCCGTCCAGCCGCTGTTGATCAGCAGCGACGGCGTCGGCACGCTGGCCGGCGCGCCGAGGATGCCGATGTCCTCGCCGATGCGCTGGTCGTCGATGGTGTCCTGGGAGATCAGCGTGGGCTCGGAGCCCGCGCCGAGGATCAGCTTCGCCGAGGTGGTGTTGATGACCGGCCGCAGCTCGTCCTGCCTGGACTCGAGGATGACGTAGGCCGCCCCGGTCTCCTTGGAGATGATCAGCCCGGGCTGGTTCCAGTCCTCGGGGGTGCGCGGCGCGAACACCCCGGCGATCGCGGCGCCCGCCGCGAGGAGGACGGCGAGCGCGACGCCGCCGACGATGGTGCGCCCGGGCCGCGACGGCTCGACCTCCCGGCCGCCCGGGGCGCCGGAGACGAAGGCGGTGACCAGCCGGCGCCGGCTGAACGAGTAGGCCTCGACGAGGTCCTTCTTGGTCGCCACGTGCGCGTCCTATCCCCGGATGGCCGAGAAGACGCCGACGGCGACGACCAGCAAGGGGAGCAGGGCCAGCAGCGCGACGCTCTCGGCGACGTCCCCGAGCCGACCGCGCCGCACGGACGGCGCGGCCGGCAGCATGCTGGCGGCGAGCACCACCGCGCCGGCGCCGGCCAGCACGACGGCGACCGTCGGCCGCCAGTCCGGACGCAGCCACAGCGCGGCGACGCCGGTCGAGACCAGGCCGAGGATGCCGGAGACCAGGCCCACGAGGACCTCGCCGCGGGTGCGGTACTGCCGGGTCCGCAGCATCACGACGAGGCTGCAGAGCACGGCGATGAGGGTGCCGGCGAGGCCGAGCGAGACCGCGAGCGGCGCGATCAGCGCCAGCAGCAGCCCGACCGTGGCCGACACCGCGACCAGGATCTCGTGCGCGACGCGGGCGTCCGCGGCCACGCGGGCCGGATCGATCGGCTTCGGCTCGGCGGTGATGTCGGCGGTGCTGTAGAGCTGGTCGACCGACGTGCCGGTCAGGCCGAGCGCCAGCCACGGGAAGACGCTGCCGGCGACCACGACGAGCACCAGCGCGATGGCGAGGACGACCGCGGGGTCGAACTCCGCGGCCCGCATGACCAGGCCGGTCGCGAGGAAGATCGCACCGACCACGACCGGCGGGATGACGAGCGCGCGACCCTCGCCGAGGCCGAGCAGGCAGACCAGGCCGACCAGCGTCGCGGCGCCGCCCGCGGCGGCGACCGGCAGGCCGAAGAAGGGGGCCTCGGTGACGAGCATCAGGCCGGCGACGGCGCCGTACAGCGACGCCATCCAGGCCACCGCCACGGCCGCCTCGCCGTCGCGCTGGGCGCGGGACAGCACGATCGCGCCGGTGGCGAGCGCGGCGGCGGCGACGGTCGCGGCGACGCCGGCCAGCAGCGAGCCGCGCTGGATGAGGAGGGCGACGGCGCCGAGCGCCATCAGCAGGCCCGCGGCCCAGAGGGCGGTACGCCGGCCGGCGCCGGGCGCCCACGGCTCGAGGTCCTCCTCGACGACGTCGGTCATCGCCTCGACCACGTCGTCGTAGACGCGCGGGGGGCGGTCGTCGACGCCGGCGGCCACGGTCAGCAGTCCGCCGTCCTCGACGCCCTGGATGGTCAGGCCCGCGTCGGTGGCGAGCTCACGGCCCTCGGGCGTGACGAGCCGGTAGCCGCCGTACACGGTCGCCGGGTCGAGCAGGCCGACGCTGCGCGCCAGCTCCGGCACCAGCTCGGCGACGGGTACGGCGCCGGGGAGGACCAGGTCGACGCGGCGCGTGCCGGAGGCGACCGTCACGCGCACCAGCCCCGACTGCACGGGCGCCTGGCTCATGTCCCTCCCCTCCGGCCGTCAGGTCCGCACGAGGGGCCGGCGCGGCGCGCCGACCCCTCGCGTGTTGCAGGTGTGGTTGCAGGTGTGGTGGTCAGATGTCGAACGAGGCGGCGCCGCGCTGGTCGGCGGCCATGTACTCCTGGTTCGACTGGGTGACCGTGGCGCTGGTGTCGGCGAGCAGGGTCTTCATCTCCTGCATGGCGGCGTCCCACTTCGCCTTCGCGGTCTGGTAGGCCTGCTGGGCGTTACCGGTCCAGTCGCTGCGCAGCGGCGCCAGCTCCGACTCCAGCCGGTTGAGGCGGTCGTCGATCTGCTGGACGGCGCGGCTGAGGTCCTGCGCCGCCGTGTCGAGGCCGGCGTGGTTGACGCGAAGTCCGTCGAGGCTCATCTCTGTCACTCCCTTGTCCCGAGTCGGTGACGTCAGCCGAGACGGCCGGCGACGCGGTTGTAGTTGGACGACTGGGTGTCGTCGGTGCTCATGTTGTCGCGCTCGGTCGAGGTCAGCGAGGCCTCGAACTCGTTCAGCGCGTTGGTGATCACCGTCTGCTTGTCGGTCCAGGCCTGGTGCAGCGTGAAGAACGCCGAGCCACCGGCGCCGGTCCAGCGCCCCTGCAGGCCGGCGATCTGGCCCGAGAGGTTCTTGCTCAGTGAGTCGAAGTCGGCCTTGGCGTCGGCCACGAGGCCGGCCGCCCGGGTGAGTGTGCCCTCACCCTGTCCCATCTCCGGTGCGCCCTGCGACATGTCGCCTTCCTTCCCCCGTGGCGGCGGTCGCCGCCAGAGAATCTCTGTATCTGATTGGCGTGGTATGTGATTGGCGATCCGGTGGAGAGGTCCTCCCGAGCCGGACAGTGGTGCGATTACCCGGGGTCTAGGGCGGTAAACCTCAAGAACTGAGTTCCCACAGGCTCGCCATCTCCCACAGCTGACGGAACCATCCGGTCGCCACGAACAGCGACGCCAGCGCGCACGCGCCGCACAGGCCCTCGGCCACCTCGGCCCGGCGCGACCACCATGCCGAGCGCCAGCCGCGGCCCACCGCGACCGCGACGACGACGAGCAGGACGGCGAGCGCGACCCCGCCGAGGACGACCCACCAGAGGACGGTCGTCGACGCCTCGGCGAGCACCACGGCGGCCAGCGCGGCGACACAGGCCAGGCCGGCGACGCGCAGGAGGACGCGGGCCGCGGCGTGGCGGTGGCTGCGCGCCGCGAGCAGCAGCGCACCTCCGGCGAAGAGCACGGTGAGCCGCGCCCCGATCCGGTCGACGGGCAGCGTGGCCGTCGTGAGCAGCAGCGGCGCCGAGAGCCCGGCGACGGCGAGGACGGCGGCGGCCGCCGCCGTCACCAGCCGGGCCCCGCGGCCGGCGACCTGCGCGACCGCGTCGCGGCGGATCACCGAGCGGCCGCGCTTCCCGGGTGGTGCGGTGCGCGCCGACCACGCGGTGACCGCGAGCCGCTCGAGGTCGAGGAGGTACTGGTCCGGCACGTCGACGGCGAGCGCGGGCACGAAGCGGGCGGCCAGCACGGCACCGACCAGCAGGACCGCCCACGCCACGCGCGGCGGCGTACCGACGAGGGCGAGGAGGCCGGTGAGGCCGAACAGCCCGGCGCCGGCGACGATCCAGACCCGCAGCGCCTCCTCGGACCGCTCGTCGAGCGCGCGCGCGACCGCGGCGACGAGCGCCGCGGCGAGGCCGGCGGCGCCGACGACGACCGGCAGCCGGGCGGGCTCGGGGTCCCAGAGCAGCGCGAACGCGGCGGCGGCGCCGAAGGCCGGCGCGGTCGCGACGCGGTACGGCGCGAGCCGGCCGACCGGCAGGACGCCCAGCCCCGCGGCGCCGAGGAGCACGGCGACGGCGGCCGGACGCAGGCCGTCCGAGCCGGTCGCGGCGGACCATCCGGCGAGCCCGGCGAGCCCGGCCGCGACGGCGAACCACATCCCGGCGAGGCCGGCGGTCGGATCGGGTCCGCCGGCGACCATCGCCCTCCGGTGCGAGCGGCGGGCGGCCGGTGGCGGTCCGCCGGCCGTCGCCACCAGCACGTCGCCCGTCGCGACGCCGGCGCGCAGCAGCGGGACGTCGGCCGGGATCGGCGTGCCGATCCGCGTGCGCAGGTCGGGCACGGCCGCGAGGCCGGCCTGCCCGGCGTACTCCTCCGCGACGTCGCCGGCCGCGGCGCCCGCGGGCACGACGAGGTCGAGGACGCCCGCCGGCCCGTGCACGGTCACCGCGAGCAGCTCGGGGTGCGCGAGGGTGTCGGCCACGCCGTCACCGTGCCCCCATTCGGCAGGCGTCAACCACGGCCGCCGGGGGTAGAGGTGGCAACGTGAGTACGACGCTGCGGGGGACCCGGCTCGACGAGCCCGAGCTGCCGTCGGGCCAGATCGTGCTGCAGCCGCCGCCGCGGCTCGAGCAGGCCGAGGGCGCCAGCGGCGTGCTGATGAACGCGATCCCGATGCTCGGCAGCCTCGGCTCGATCGTGCTGGTCGCGACCATGGGCCGCTCGACCGGCGGGCGCGGCTTCATCGCGGCGGGCATGTTCCTCTTCGCCACGATCGGCTTCATCGTCGTCCAGCTCGACCGGCAGCGTAAGCAGCGCACCCAGCAGGTGACCGGCTCGCGCACGGAGTACCTGCGCTACCTCGGCGGCGTCCGCAAGGTCGCCCGCGAGGCGGCCGACCAGCAGCGCCGCGCGCTCACCTGGCACCACCCCGACCCGGCGTCGCTGCCGGCGCTCGCCGAGGAGCGGTCCCGGGTCTGGGAGCACGGCCCGTCGGACCCGAGCTTCCTGCACGTCCGCTACGGCCTCTGCGCCCAGCCGCTCTCGCTCGAGCTGGTGCCGCCGGAGAGCACGCCGATCGACCAGGTCGACCCGGCGGCCGCGTCCGCGCTGCACCGGCTGCTGGTCGTGCACCGGCTCCAGCCGGACCTGCCGGCGTCGGTCGACCTGCGCGCCTTCGACCGGGTCGAGGTGTGCGGCGGCGAGGCGCCTGCGCGGGCGCTGGCCCGGTCGCTGATCTGCTCGGCGGCCGCGTTCCACTCCCCCGAGCACCTGCAGGTGGCCGTGCTCTGCTCCGAGCAGCACCTGGCCCACTGGGACTGGGTGAAGTGGCTGCCGCACGCCCAGAGCACCCGCCAGTCCGACGCGGTCGGGCCGATGCGGATGGTGTCCACCTCGCTCGCCGACCTCGCCAGCCTGCTCCCGGCCGACCTCGGCGACCGGCCGCGGTTCGGCGCCGACGAGCGGCCGGCGACCCCGCACCTGCTGCTGGTGATCGACGGCGGGGAGCTGCCGCCCGGCAACCACGTCGTACCCCCCGACGGCCTGCACGGCGTCACCCTGCTCGACCTCCCGACCCGCTGGGACGAGCTCGAGGACTCCACGCGGCTGCGCATCCAGCTCGAGGGCGAGACGGCCTCCGACGGCCGACCCGCGATGCACGCGCTGCGGCTGCGCGAGGAGCCGGTGCGCGCCCGCGCCGACCAGTGCACGATCGCGACGGCCGAGGCGTTCGCGCGCCGGCTGACCCCGCTGCACACCACCGCCGCCGGCGTCGTGGAGCAGGGCGGCGAGATCGCCGGGCCCACCGACTTCATGGAGCTGCTCGCGCTCGGCGACGTGCGCAGCTTCGACCCCGCGGGCGCGTGGCGGCCGCGGCCCGCGCGCGACCGGCTGCGGGTGCCGATCGGCCTGGGCGAGGGCGGCTCGCTGGTGCACCTCGACATCAAGGAGAGCGCCCAGCAGGGCATGGGCCCGCACGGCCTGGTGATCGGCGCGACCGGCTCCGGCAAGTCGGAGTTCCTGCGCACGCTGGTGCTCGGCCTGGCCATGACGCACTCCCCCGAGCAGCTCAACATGGTGCTGGTCGACTTCAAGGGCGGCGCGACCTTCGCCGGCATGTCCGAGCTGCCGCACGTCTCGGCCGTCATCACGAACCTGGCCCAGGAGCTCACGCTCGTGGACCGCATGCAGGACGCGCTGTCTGGCGAGATGGTGCGCCGCCAGGAGCTGCTCCGCGAGGCCGGCAACTTCGCGTCGGTCCGCGACTACGAGAAGGCGCGCGCGGCCGGCGAGGACCTCGCGCCGCTGCCGTCGCTGTTCATCGTGGTCGACGAGTTCTCCGAGATGCTGTCGGCGAAGCCGGAGTTCATCGACCTCTTCGTCGCGATCGGCCGGCTCGGCCGCTCGCTCGGCCTGCACCTGCTGCTCGCCTCGCAGCGGCTCGAGGAGGGCCGGCTGCGCGGCCTGGAGTCGCACCTCTCCTACCGGGTCGGCCTGCGCACGTTCAGCGCCAGCGAGTCCCGTGCCGTGCTCGGCGTCCCGGACGCCTACGAGCTGCCGGCGGACCCGGGGCTCGGGTACCTCAAGCCCGACCCGACGACGATGCTGCGGTTCAAGGCGGCGTACGTCTCCGGGCCGCCGGCGACGGCGCGGGTGCGGGTACGCCGCGACGAGGGCGGCCACCTCCAGGGCATCCTCCCCTTCACGATCTCGGAGGTGCAGAAGCTCGACCCCCTGGAGAGCGCCGAGCCCGAGCCGGAGCCCGTGGCCGTCGAGCAGCCGGGCGAGCAGGAGTCGCTGCTCGACCTCGGCGTGCGGCGGATGCTCGGGCACGGCCCGGCCGCGCACCAGGTGTGGCTGCCGCCGCTCGACGTCCCCGACACCCTCGACGCGCTCATGCCCGACCTCAACGAGCACCCCGACCTCGGCCTCGTGTCGCCGCGCTGGCGCGGCGTCGGCGGGCTGGTCGTGCCGCTCGGCACCGTCGACCGGCCGCGCGAGCAGCGCCGCGAGACGATGACGATCGACCTCGGCGGCTCGGGCGGGCACGTCGCCGTGGTCGGCGGTCCGCGCAGCGGCAAGAGCACGCTGCTGCGCACGATCGTCGCCAGCATGTCGCTGACGACGACGCCGCAGGAGTCGCAGTTCTACGTGCTCGACTTCGGCGGCGGCACCTTCGCGCCGTTCACCGGGCTGCCGCACGTCGCCGGTGTCGGCACGCGCGCCGAGCCGGACGTCGTCCGCCGGATCGTGGCCGAGGTACAGACGATCGTCGACCGCCGGGAGGCCCACTTCCGCGCGCAGGGCATCGACTCGATCGAGACCTACCGGTCCCGGCGGCGTACCGCCTCCGTCGACGACGGGTACGGCGACATCCTCCTCGTCGTCGACGGGTGGAGCACGGTCCGGGCGGACTTCGACGACCTGGAGATCGAGCTCCAGCAGCTCGCCACCCGCGGCCTCACCTTCGGCGTGCACCTCGTGGTCGGCGCCGCCCGGTGGGCCGACTTCCGGGCCGCGATGCGTGACCTGTTCGGCACCCGCCTCGAGCTGCGGCTCGGCGACCCGATGGACTCCGAGATCGACCGCAAGGTGGCGGCGCTGGTCCCGGCCGGCCGGCCGGGTCGCGGCCTGGTGCCGGGCAAGCTGCACATGCTGACCGCGCTGCCGCGCATCGACGGCTCTCCCCACTCCGCGGGCCTCGGCGACGGCGTCGAGGACCTCATCAAGCGGATCGCGACGGCGTGGACCGGGCCGACCGGCCCGAAGCTGCGCCTGCTCCCGGAGAGGATCGATCTCGGCGAGGTGCGCGCGATGGCGGCCTCCGCCGGCCACTCCGACTCCACCGACCGCCGGCTGCTGCTGGCCGTCGACGAGCGCGAGCTCGCGCCGGTCGGGCTCGACGTGGACGCCGAGCCGCACCTGCTGATGTTCGGCGACGGCCAGTCCGGCAAGAGCGCCGCGCTGCGGGCCTACGCGCACGAGGTGATGCGCACGCGCCCGCCGAAACAGGCGCAGCTGGTCGTGGTCGACTACCGCCGCTCGCTGCTCGGCGAGGTCCCCGACGAGTACCTCCTCAACTACCTGACCTCGGCGGCCCAGGCCACCCCGGCGATCCGCGACCTGGCGTCGTACCTCGAGTCCCGGATCCCCGGCCCCGACGTGACGCCCGAGCAGCTGCGCAACCGGTCGTGGTGGACCGGCGCCGAGGTGTTCGTGGTCGTCGACGACTACGACCTGGTCGCGACCCAGCAGAGCTCGCCGGTCGCCGCGCTGCAGCCGCTGCTCGCGCAGGCCCGCGACATCGGCCTGCACCTGGTCGTCGCGCGCCGCTCCGGCGGCGCCTCGCGCGCGCTCTACGAGCCGGTCGTCCAGTCGCTGCGCGACCTGGCCATGCCCGGCCTCCTGCTCTCCGGCAGCCCGGACGAGGGCCCGCTGCTCGGCAACCAGAAGCCCCAGCCGGCGCCACCCGGCCGCGGCCGGCTGGTCACCCGCGACCGCGGCGTCGAGGTCGTCCAGCTGGCCTGGCGCGAGCCCAGCCTGTGAGGCGCCGGCCGTCCCGGGACGTCATCCGAGGCGGCTGCCCGGGCTGCCATATCGGCGCAATTGCGCCGCCACGACAGCCACGCCGGATGAGCCCGTCCCGGCACCGACCGCACCCCTACACATCAGCCGCAACCCCTACACATGCGTGTGCTCGCCCGGCCCCTTGATCTTCGTGCCGGGCAGGTCGGCCAGGTCGTAGGTGATCTCGAAGGTACGGCGGTAGCCGGTGTGCGCGACGCGCCAGCCGTCCGGCGTACGCACGTAGCGGTCGTCGTAGAACGCCGCGCCCTCGAGCAGGAACCGGAGCGCCGGGACGATCACCTTGTCCTGGAGGTACCAGCGGGCGTTGGCGGTGTCGCCGTCGACGGCGATCTCGGGGTGGTGCACCTGGTGCATGGTCAGCAGCCCCTCGCCGAGGTTCTCCCGCATGTAGGAGACCAGGGCGGCGCGATCGGCGAAGGCCAGCCCGTTGTAGTCGCCGGTCGCCTCGGGCACGAAGCAGTCGGCGAACTCGTCCCACTGCTTGGTGTCGAGGGTGCGCAGGTAGCGGTACTTCAGCTGGCTGATCGCGGTGAGGTCGTCCACGGAGGTAGAACGTATTCCAGTTCCTGGGATGGGTCACCCCTCCCGGGCCCGCGTTGACGCGCTTGTAACGCGGGGTCAACCTCGCCGCCATCCGGCTTCGGCACTCTGGAGACCTAAGAAGGAGGCCGGACATGGACACCACCGACATTCGTGACATTCGTGAGCAGGACCGACTCCGCGAGCGCCGCGCCGCGCTGCGGGTCCGGCACACCCAGGCGCTCACCTCCCTGATGGAGGAGCGCGCCGACCTCAAGGGCGTGCACGCGCTCGCGGACTACTTCGACGAGGCCGTCCGCTGGTCCGCGTGACCAGCTACCCGGCCACCCGCTGAAGGCCCCGCCGAGGGTGAGCCCGGCGCTGGGACGCGTCGTTATAGTCGCGACGTGATCTTCAAGCGCGTCGGCGTCGGGAGGCCGTACCCCGACCACGGCCTGTCGTCTCGGGCCTGGGCCGGCGTGCCGCCGCGCCAGGTGCGCCTCGACCAGTTGGTCACCACGAAGGACACCCTCCAGCTCGCCGCCCTCCTCGACGAGGACTCGACGTTCTACGGCGACCTGTTCGCCCACGTCGTCGAGTGGGAGGGCGAGCTGTTCTTGGAGGACGGCCTGCACCGGGCGCTGCGCGCCGCGCTCCAGCAGCGGCACGTGCTCCACGCGCGCGTGCACACCCTGGGGGCCTGATGGGCCAGGGCGCGCGGTCGGCGATCACGCTGTCGGTGCTGGGCCTGGTGCTCGTCGTCGCCGCCATCTGGGCGTGGGGCGCCGCGATGGCGCCGCTGCCCGAGAAGGTCGACACCGCGATCTGCGTCGACCGCACCGTCTCCGCGGGCGAGAAGGTCTTCCCCCAGGACGTCACGGTCAGCGTCTACAACGCCGGCACCCGCGTGGGCCTGGCCAGCCGGGTGATGCGGGAGCTGACCGACGCGGGGTTCCGCGAGGGCAACAGCGGCAACGCCGCGCCGACCGTGCGGGTCGCCGACGTGCAGATCTGGTCCCGGGAGCCCGACAACCCCGACGTGCTCCTGGTGGCGAGCCGGCTCGGCGAGGACGTGCGGATCCAGCGTCGCGACCCCGTGGGCTCGGGCGTGACGGTCGTCATCGGCGACGGGTTCACCGAGACCATCAAGGGCCGCAGGGCCGTGGTCGCCCAGGCGGACGCGACGATCTGCAGCCCGCCGGTCGGCTGACCACGCCCCCACACGTAGTCACGGCGTACGCCGGCGCTGCCGGCCGCCCAGCCACTGGGCGAGCCGTCCGTGCTCGCTGACCTGGCGGAGCCGCTCCTCGGTCTGCTCGCGCAGCTTGCGCGGGGTGACCACGAGCAGGTCGTCGCCGTGGCGCAGCACGGTGCGGCGCTCGGGCACGATCGTCTGCCCGTCGCGGATCACCATCGACACCGAGGCGCCCCGCGGCAGCCGGAGCTCGCCGACCTCGACGCCGTGCATCCTCGACACCGGGCTGATCGACACCTGGAGCAGGTCCGCCGCGATCCGCTCCAGGGGCGCGGCCTCGACCTCGAGCCCGCGCGGCTCGGAGCGGCGAGCGACCTTGAGCACCCGGGCGACCATGGGCAGCGTCGGCCCGGTCAGGAGCGTGTAGACCACGACCATCACGAACACCAGGTCGAAGAGCTTGGTCGAGTCCGCGACGCCCTCGGCGAGCGGGATCGTCGTGAGGACGATCGGCACCGCGCCGCGCAGGCCGGCCCAGGAGATGAAGCCGAGCTCGCGCCAGGGCAGGGGCTGCACGACCGAGCTGACCAGGACCGAGATCGGCCGGGCGACCAGCGTCAGGATCAGGCCGGCCGCGATCGCCAGGCCGACGATCTCCAGGGTGATCCGCCCCGGCGAGAGCAGCAGGCCGAGCATCACGAAGAGCCCGATCTGCGCCAGCCACGCGACGCCCTCGGCGAACGAGCGGGTGGCCTGGCGGTGGGGCAGCTCCATGTTGCCGAGCACCAGGGCGGCGACGTACACGGCGGCGAAGCCGGAGGCCTCGACGAACGCGGCGCCGCCGTAGGCGAGGAACGCCAGCGACATCACGGCGAGCGGGTAGAGGCCGGACGACGGGAGCGCCGCGCGCCGCATCACCCAGGCGCCGCCGAAGCCGATCGCCAGCCCGATCAGGGTGCCGGCGACCAGCTCGTAGGCGATGATCCCGACCACCGCGGGGACGCCGTACTCCGCGGTGGCACCGGTCGACACCAGTGTCACCAGGACGACGGTCGGGGCGTCGTTGAGGCCGGACTCCGCCTCGAGCGCACCGGTGAGCTTCTTCGGCAGCGGCACGACCCGGAGCACGGAGAACACCGCGGCCGCGTCGGTCGGCGAGGTCACCGCGCCGAGGAGCACCGCGAGCTCCCACGGCAGCCCGAGCAGGTAGTGCGAGCCGACCGCGACGATCGCCACCGAGATCGCCACGCCCACGGTCGCGAGCGAGACGCCGAGCCGGACCGAGGAGCGCATCTCGCGCCAGCTCGTGGTGAGACCGCCCTCGGCCAGGATCACCGCCAGGGCGGCGAAGCCGAGCGAGTGCGCGAGCGCGGCGTCCTCGAACTGGATGCCGAGCCCGGCCTCGCCGAGCACGACGCCCATGAGCAGGTAGAGCAGCAGGCTGGGCAGGCCGGCGCGGGAGGAGACCCGGACGGCGAGGATCGCCAGCAGCGTGACGGCGGCGCCGACGAGCACGAACGTGTCGAGCTGTTCGACGTCGAACGACACAGGTCACCTCGGCGATCGTCGGGGCGGCGGGGTCGGAGTCTATCGGTGTCTACCGGTGTCGCTCTCACCGCGTCGGGGTGTACCCCGGACGGCCGGCGGCGTCCCACTCCTCCCAGAACGAGGTGAACTCCTCGCCGAGGAACGGGTCGCCGCCCGTCATCGCGATCCCGCCCCGCCGGACGGTCCAGTCCCACGGCGCGAGCTCCTGCGCGAGCGCGAGCTGGGCCCGCGCTGCGTCGGTGCGGCCGGCTCGCTGGTGGTACGCCGCGATCCGCCGGTGCGCGAGCGCCCGCTGCTCGTCGTCGGTGCGCTCCGGGGTCTGCGCGCTCGCGCTCTCAGGCAGCACGCCGTCGCGCACCCAGGCCCGGAGCAGGTCGTGGTGGCGGTCGGCCGGGATCCTGGTGTACTCCACGAACTGGTCGTCGCCGGGCGCGATCGTCGGCGGCTTCACGATCCGGTCGTCCTCGTCGACCCACACGACCGACGGCACGTTGGTGATGCCGTAGCGCTCGGCGGTCACGTGGGCGGTGTCCACCGCGACCGGGTACGACGGCGAGGCGGCCTCGATCCACGGGCGGGCGTCCTCGGGGTCGGCGTCGAGCGCGACCGAGAACAGCCTCAGCCCGGCATCCGCGAGCTCGTCCTGCAGCCGCTGCCACCCGCCGAGCTCGTGCCGGCACCCGCACCAGGACGCCCAGGTCACCAGCACCCGCTTGTGGCCGGAGAGGTCGTCGAAGCAGACCTCGGCGCCGTCCACGTCCCGCAGCCTCAGCGACGGCGCGGTGCGCCCGGTCGCCGGGTGGGTCGCGGCCGCCGGGACGACGGCCACGACGCCGTACTCCTCGTCGCGCACCGCGAGCAGCCCGAGCGCGTCGACCACCGTCCGGCCGCCCAGCGGGACGCAGGTGTCGTCGCGGCACAGCCCCTCGGGCTGGAGCGTCCAGCCGAGCGCGGCCGCGAGCGCCTCGTGGCTGGCGACTCCGTCGGGCAGGGGGTGCTCGCCGCCGTCGAGGTCGATCAGGGTCGCCACCCGGCCAGCATCGCACGGAACTGAAACTTGTTCTAGATTTGGCCCGTGAGTGCCGCGATCCCGGACCTCCTTCCCGCCTCCGCCCTCGGCGAGGGCGCCGAGCGGTACGACGTCGTCGTGGTCGGCTTCGGCATCGCCGGCGGCTGCGCGGCGCTCGAGGCGGCCCGGGCCGGGGCGCGGGTGCTGCTGCTGGAGCGGGCGGCCGTCCATGGCGGCACGTCCGCGATGTCCGGCGGCCACTTCTACCTCGGCGGCGGCACCGCGGTGCAGCGGGCGACCGGGTGGGCGGACTCGGCCGACGAGATGTACGCCTACCTCGTCGCGGTCTCCAAGGAGCCCGAGCACGACAAGATCCGCGCGTACTGCGACGGCTCGGTCGAGCACTTCGACTGGCTGGAGGCGCTCGGCTTCGAGTTCGAGCGCTCCTACTACCCCGAGAAGGCGGTGATCCAGCCCGGGACCGAGGGGCTGATGTTCACCGGCAACGAGAAGGTGTGGCCCTATCTGGAGCAGGCCGTGCCGGCGCCGCGCGGCCACAAGGTCCCGGTGCCGGGCGACACCGAGGGCACCAGGATGGTGATGGACCTGCTCCGCGCCCGCGTCGAGGAGGCCGGGGTCGAGGTCCGCTACGAGACCGGCGCGACCAACCTCGTCGTCTCCTCCTCCGGCGCCGTGGTCGGCCTGGCCTGGCGGTCGTTCGAGGACACCGGCCTGATCGCGGCCGCCGCGGTCGTGATCGCCGCGGGCGGGTTCGTGATGAACCCCGAGATGGTCGCGGCGTACACGCCCGCGCTGGCGGAGAAGCCGTTCACACTCGGCTCCACGTACGACGACGGCCTCGGCATCCGGCTCGGCGCCTCCGCCGGGGCCGAGCTCAAGCACATGGACGAGCCGTTCATCACCGCGCCCTTCTACCCGCCGTCCTCGCTGATGACCGGCCTCATCGTGAACCGGGCCGGCGAGCGGTTCTGCGCCGAGGACGGCTACCACTCGCGCACGTCGCAGTTCGTCATGGAGCAGGCCGGCCATGCGGCGTACCTCATCGTCGACAGCGAGCACGTCGAGTACCCGAAGTTCCCGCTCGTTCCGCTCATCGACGGCTACGAGACCATCCCCGAGCTGGAGGCGGCGCTCGCGCTGCCGGCCGGGTCGGTCGCCACGACCCTCGCGCGCTACAACGAGATGGCCGCCGCCGGCGAGGACCTCGACTTCCACAAGGCGCCCGAGTGGCTGGCCCCGCAGGACACCGGCCCGTGGGCGGTCTTCGACCTCACCCTCGGCAAGGCGATGTACGCCGGCTTCACCCTCGGCGGCATCCGCGTCACCGTCGACGGCCAGGCCCAGCGCCCCGACGGCTCGGTCATCCCCGGCCTGTACGCCGCCGGCGCCTGCGCCTCGAACCTGGCCCAGGACGGCAAGGGCTACTGCTCCGGCACCCAGCTCGGCGAGGGCTCGTTCTTCGGGCGGCTTGCTGGGCGGCATGCTGCGGGTGTATGGATCCCCGGCTGACCGGGGAAGCCTGACGTTGTCAGGGGTTGCAACGCCTGACAACGTCAGGGATCCCCGGCTGACCGGGGATCCATCCACCGCCTACAGTCACCCCATGACCGACCGGTTCGAGGTGGCGAGCCGGGCGAACGTGCCGCCGTTCCACGTGATGGACCTGCTGGCGGCGGCGACCACCCGGCAGCGGACGCACGGCGACATGGTCAACCTGCTGGCCGGGCAGCCGATGACGGGGGCGCCGGCACCGGTGCGCGAGGAGGCCAAGCGGCTGCTCGACTCCGGGGACCCGCTCGGCTACACCCCGGCGGCCGGCGTGCTCGAACTGCGCGAGGCGATCGCCGGCCACCACAAGCGCACGCACGGCATCGACGTCCACCCCGACGAGGTCGTGGTGACGACCGGCAGCAGCGGCGGGTTCCTGCTCGCGTTCCTGGCCGCGTTCGAGGTGGGCGACCGGGTGGCGATGGCGCGGCCCGGCTACCCCTGCTATCGCAACGTGCTGGCCGCGCTCGGCTGCGAGGTGGTCGAGATCCCGACCGGTCCGGAGACCCGCTTCCAACCCACCGTCGAGCAGCTGGCCGACCTGGACGACGTCAAGGGCCTCGTCGTCGCCAGCCCCGCCAATCCCACCGGCACCATGCTGCTGCCCAGCGAGCTGGCCGCGCTGGCGGCGTACTGCGAGGAGCAGCGCATCCAGCTGATCTCCGACGAGATCTACCACGGGATCGAGTACGCCCCCCTCCTGGACGGCGGAGCCCGCCGGGCCCGCAGCGCCTGGGAGACCAGCCGCGAGGCGATCGTCTTCTCCTCCTTCTCCAAGTACTTCTCGATGACCGGCTGGCGGATCGGCTGGATGCTCGTGCCCGACCGGCTGCGCCGCGCGACCGACGTGCTCACCGGCAACTTCACGATCTGCCCGCCGGTGCTCGCGCAGTGGGCGAGCCTGGCGGCGTTCAGCGACGCGGCGTACGACGAGCTCGACGGCCACGTGCGGCGGTACGCCGGCAACCGGGCGCTGCTCCTCGACGGCCTGATGCGGCTCGGCATCACGGAGCTGGCGCCCGCCGACGGCGCGTTCTACGTCTACGCTGACGTCGGGCACCTGGCCGACGACACGATGGCTTTCTGCCACGAGATGCTGGCGCGGACCGGGGTCGCGATGGCGCCCGGGGTCGACTTCGACACCGTCGACGGCCGCCGGTTCGTGCGGATGAGCTTCGCCGGCCCGGGTGCGGAGATCGAGGAGGCCCTCACGCGGCTCTCCACAGCGCTCGACCGCTGACGTTTCTCCACATCCGCGGCCCGGCGACGCTCCCGGGCATGTACGGAGACACCACCGCCATCCGCGCGCTGGCCCGGCGGCTGCGCGAGCGCGCCGACGAGATCCGGGACCTGGCCGCCGACCTGTCCACGCGCGCGGACTCCGTGCCGTGGACCGGCCTGGCCGCCGACGCCATGCGCGCCCACGCCTCCGGCCGGGTGCACGCGCTGCTGCGCACCGCCGCGCTCCACGACGAGGCCGCCGAGGCGGTCGAGCGGCACGCCCGCGAGGTGGACCGGCGTACGGACCTGCTCGACGACCTGAAGGGGCTGCTGACATGAGCGACGGCACCATCACGAACATCACCGGCGGGTCGGACGGCCTGGCGGCGGCGTACGACGCCGTGCACGGTCTCGCCGAGGCCTTCGACCTCGCCGGCAGCGAGCTGCGCGACTGGGCGGGGCTCGGCGTCCGCACCATGGCCGACCCCGACCTGGTCGCGTCGGCGCTGCTGTCCCCGGTCACGTTCGGGCTCGCGGAGGCGGCCGTGGTCGCGGCGACCACCGGCCCGGACGGGGTCCTCGCCGGGTCCCTGCGCTGGGAGACCGACGCGCTGCTGGTGCGCGGCGTCGTCGACGCGCTCCAGGTCACCGACCGCACCGTCGAGTCGTGGCTCCGGATCGCGGTGGTGCCGCAGGTGAGGGCGGGCTGGCTCGCGGGCCGCTACGGCGACGACGGCTCGCCGCGCGTGGTCCGGCGCGGCGCCGCCACCGCCTCGGCCCCGCCGGCCGACCTCGAGGGCCTGGTCCGTCGGCTCTCGAGCGTCGCCGACCGCTCACCCGACCCCGACTCCGAGCAGAACGGCACCATCGAGGTCCAGACCATCGGCAACCGGCACATCGTCTACCTGCCCGGCACCGACGACATGACGACGCTGCCGTGGACGCAGGACGGCGACGTCCGCGACATGGCCACCAACCTGCGGCTCAGCGCGAACCTGCCGAACTCCTACCAGCAGGGCATCCTCGACGCGATGCGCGCGGCCGGCATCGGACCCGACGACCCGGTCCTGCTCGTCGGCCACTCGCAGGGTGGCATGGAGGCGGCCGCGATCCTCAGCCAGGGCAGCGAGTTCAACGTCACGAACGTGGTGACGGCGGGCTCGCCGACGGCGCAGGTGCCGGCGTTCCCCGAGGGCACGCACGTGCTGTCGCTGGAGAACGAGGGCGACGTCGTACCGCTCCTCGACCTCGCGCCGAACCCGGACACGGTCGAGCAGGTGACGGTGACCTTCGACGGCACGGCCGGGCCGGGCGGGGTCGTGGGCGAGCACTCCTACGCCCACTACGTCGCGGGGGCGGCCCTCGTCGACGCGTCGACCGACCCGAGCGTCCGCGAGCAGCTCGCGAGCCTGCGCGCGGCCGGGTTCCTCGGGTCCGGCGGGAGCGCCACCAGCCAGGTCTTCCAGATCACCCGGCGGCAATGAGAACGCGTTTCGGTCCGGGGGATTGCGGGAATGCGGCGTGCGGAGCACCCGGACGATCGCGGAGGAAGGTGCCTCGTGTACGGCGACACCGATGTGATGCGCAAGCGCATGGCCGAGCTCCGCGAGCAGGCCATGGACCTGCGATCGCTGGCCGACCAGCTGGTCGCCCGGACCGAGGGGGTCGGCTGGACCGGGCGCGCCGCCGACGCCCTCGCGCTGCGGATCCGCGAGCGCGCCGTGCAGGTGCGCGACGTCGCGGCCCGCCACGAGACCGCGGCCGAGTCCCTCGACGCCCATGCCGCCGAGGTCGACCGGCTCAAGGACGCGATCGCCGCGGCCGAACGCCGCGCGGAGCGGCTGACCGAGGACCGCGCCGAGCGCGGGGCCGGCAACGGTGTTGGGGGCCGGGTCCGCGACGAGGCCGGCGCCGGGGCTAACTGCCATAACAGCGCATTTGCGCCGCCACCGCCGGGCCACAAGGACTGGCTGGCCGTCGACCTGCCCGGGATGTGACGTGCCGACCATCGACCTGGGCGCGGCCCGCCCGGCCGGCACCGGCCTGCTCGACGCGCTGCCTCGCCGGCTCACCCTGACCCTGCCCGAGCTGCGCTTCGTCGCCGACCGGGCGGGCGGTGCGCCGCTGCCGTTCGAGGTGGCAGACGCGCCGCCCGGCACGGGGCTCGGCGAGCGGCTCGGCTCGACCCCCGCGGTCACCGACGCCGAGGCCCGCGCTGCCGCGCTGGCCCGGCTGCACGAGCCGCAGGCGTCGCTCGCCCGGCGCGGTCTGCTCGTCGACACGGTGCTCGACGAGGGGTTGCTCGGCGCGGTCGGCCTGTTGGCCACCCCGGAGGTCGCGCTCGACCTCGACGTCACCGCCGGCGGCGCCCGGGCGCTCGCGTGGCACCGGCAGGCGGGAGGCGCGGTCGCGACACTGGCGACCGTCGACGGGCTGGTCTTCGAGCTCGCCTGGCTCCCCGTCGACCGCTGGCCGGAGGAGCTCGCCCGCGTCGCGATGGTCCCCGAGGACCTGACGACCGGCGACACCGCCGTACCCGAGCGCCTCGACCTGCCCTTCCAGCTCCTCGACGCCGCGAGCGAGGCGCTGCGCAGCCACCGCGCGGACCTGCTCTCGGTGCTGGTCGCCGAGCACGGCGCCGACCTCGACCTGGTGCCGGTGCTGACCGCCCTCGCCGCCGAGACGCGGGGCCGGCTGCGCGCGCTGGTCGCCGACGTCTCCGGCGCGGACGCCACCGTCGTCGGCGTGCTCTCGTGGGTCCTGCTCGCCGACGGCTGGCGGGCGCTGCGGCCGTACGGCGCCGACCGGGTGGAGGTCCGCCGCGTCCAGCCCGGCGACCTGGCGGCCGAGCTCGCACCCGTGCTGGCGGAGGTACGGCCGTGACCGTGACGGGCAGGTACGACGACCTGATGCGGCTCGCCGACGTCTTCGACGCGGCCGGGGCCGAGATGCGCAGCCGCGCCGGGCTCGGCGAGCAGGTGCTCCGCGACGAGGCGGTCGCCGAATCGGCCGACCTGGCGCCGGCGACGTACGGCCGGTTCGACGAGGACGTCCGGGCGGCGACCACGGGCCGGCACGGCCTGCTCGCGCGCTCGGTCGAGCTGGACGCCGACGCGCTCGTCGTCCGCGCCACCGTCCTGACCTACCGCTGGATCGACGACCTCCAGGCGGCCGCGGCCCGCACGCTCGGCTCGATCGCGAGCCGGGCGATCGGCTACCTCGCGCCCGAGGTCGCACTCGGCGGCGCGATCGTCGCCGCCGGCCTGATCGAGACCGACGCGCTCGACCGCGACGGCGTCGTCGCCTACCTCGACGAGCTCGCCGGCGTGCATCCCGAGCTCCGCGACCACGCGGCGACGTCGGGCGGGCTGCTCGACGGCCTCCAGCTCCGGTCCTGGCTGACCACCGGCGACGTCGACCCGGCGGTCGCGCGAGGCGGCCTGCGCGCGGTCGGCGCTGCCGCGCTCGACGCCGACCTCGGGCCCGCGCTGCGCGACGTCGCCGCCCCGGTGGTCACCGGCCGGCCGCCGGCCCGCACGGCGGCGTACGGCGGCGACGTGCCCACCGGGCTCGCGGACCTGATGACCGCGCTGGCCACCGCCTCGGCGTCGGTGTCGGTCCGCGAGGTCGCGCCGCGGCGGTACCTCGCTCTCCTGCCCGGCCCCGGCTCCGGCAGGGGCCGGCTGCGCCTCGTGGTCGGCGACCACACGGCGTACGCCGAGCAGGCGTGGTCCGCCCTCGCGGAGGCCGTCCCCATCGAGGCGCACGTGATGCTGGTCGGCTGCGGCCACGGCGGCGCGACCGCGGTCGAC
Source organism: Nocardioides hungaricus (assembly GCF_054782915.1). Lineage (NCBI taxonomy): Bacteria > Bacillati > Actinomycetota > Actinomycetes > Propionibacteriales > Nocardioidaceae > Nocardioides > Nocardioides hungaricus. The sequence continues at coordinate 27,973 of NZ_BAAGRO010000004.1, forward strand.
CTCGCCACCCGGCCCGGTCCGTTCGTCGTCGACCAGGTGGTGACGGCCGGTGCGCCGTCGGCGCTGGTGCCGCGGCTGCCCGACTCCGTCCGCGTGCTGTCCCTGGAGGACCGCGGGGACCCGGTCGTCCAGCTCGGGTCGCTCGTCAACGCCACCACGGCGAACCGCACGACGATCGTCTTCGACGGCGCCGACTACGTCGCCGGCGCCCGTGCGGCCGACGCCGCGACCCACCCGGCGGTGCAGGCGGAGCTGGATCGCCTGCGCGAGTTGGGCTACCTCACCAGACGTTGAGTTGGGCCATGTTCGCCGTTGACTTGGGCTGAAGTTCCCTCCCGGCGCGACTCTCGCCCAACTCGACGGCGAGTTCCGCCCAACTCGACGTCACAGGATGTCGTGCACGAACTCGCCGAGCTGGGTGAGGTTGCGGCACTCCGCCATCGGCACGACGGCGCCGTACTTCGTGGCGGCCGAGTCGCCGGTGTCCCAGTGCCGCCGGTGCTCCGGATTGAGCCACCACGCGTGCCGGGCCGAGCCGGCCAGCCGCGTCAGGACGTCGACGTGCAGGTCGGCGTAGTTGGAGCGCGCGTCGCCGAGGATCAGCAGCGACGAGCGCGGACCGAGGGCGTCGGCGTACGACTCCTCGAACTTGGTCAACGCGCGGCCGTAGTTGGTGCGCCCCCACAGCGCCGCGTGCGCGGTGCTCGCGGCGAGGTCGGCGAGCACGTCGGCCGGGTCGGCGCCGGGTGTGAAGTGGTGGGTGACCTCGTGGACGTGGTCGATGAACGTGAACGCGCGGACTGATGCGAACTGCTCGCGCAGCGCGTAGACGAGCAGCAGCGTGAACTGCGCGAAGCTCGCGACCGAGCCGCTGACGTCGCAGAGCACGACCAGCTCGGTGCGGTGCGGCCGCCGGGGCCGGTGGTGCGTGACGAGAGGTACGCCGCCGGTCGAGACCGCCGAGCGAATAGTTCTTCTGAAGTCGAGTGCCCCGCGCCTGGTGGAGTGTCGCTCTTGCGCAAGCCTGGTGGCGAGCCGTCGCGACAGCGGGTACAGCGACCTTCGCATCTGCTCGAGGTCGGCCTTGCGCGCGGAGGTGAACTCGATCCGGTCGACCGACGGGCGGATCGCCACGCTGGCGACGTGCTCGGGCCCCTTCTCCTCGGCGATCCGCCGGCGCGCGTCGGCCTCGACCATGCCCGTGAACCCGCCGATCCGGCGGCCGGCCTCGCGCCGCGCCTCGCCCTCGGCGCGGCCGGCGGCGAGCAGGGCCTGGACGATCCGGTCGACCAGCTCCTGCGGCGAGACCCGCTGCAGGGCGGTGTAGGCCGACCACGACGACAGCCCCGGGCCGCGTCCGGGCATCGCGCCGAAGCGCGCGACCATCTCCGCGGCGAGGTCCAGCAGCGTCTGCCGGTCGCCCTCGACGAGTCCGTCGGCGAGTGCGTCGCGGAAGCCGCTCAGCGCCTGGGCGTTGTCGGTCTCCGGCTCGCGGTCGGCTCCCGCGACACCGTCCCCGACCAGCCGCGGGAAGTAGACGTCGAAGAGCGCATCGAACGTCGGCCGCTGGCTCTGCCTCTTGACCAGCGTGGCGGCGTACGCCGCGCGCACGATCTCGCGCCGGTCCCACTCCACCGCGGACAGGGCGGCGAAGGCGTCGAGGTTCTCGGCGAGCGAGACCGGCATCCCGGCGGCGCGCAGCGCCTCCAGGAACCCGATGTGCCGATCGACCAGGCCCGAGGTCATCAGCGGAGCCGCAGCTCCCTCACCGCCTTCTGCTGGTCGGACGCGTGCTTGAGGATCACGCCGATGGTGTCGTCGACGGCCTTGGAGTCGAGGTCGCGGATCTCCAGCGCCACCAGGGTTCTGGCCCAGTCGACGGACTCGGCGATCGACGGCGCCTTCTTCAGCTCGAGCTCGCGGAGCCGGTGCACGACGTCGACGAGCGTGTGCGCGACCCAGCCCTCGAGGTCGGGCACCTGGCTGGTCACGATCTGCCGCTCGCGCTCGGCGTCGGGGTAGTCGAGGTGCAGGTAGAGGCAGCGCCGCTTCACGGCCTCCGACAGCTCGCGGGTCGCGTTCGAGGTGAGCACGACGAACGGGCGGCGTACCGCCTCCACCGTGCCGAGCTCGGGGATCGTCACCTGGAAGTCCGAGAGCACCTCGAGCAGCAGGCCCTCGACCTCGACGTCGGTCTTGTCGACCTCGTCGATCAGCAGCACGGTCGGCTGCTCGCGCCGGATCGCGGTCAGCAGCGGGCGGGTGAGCAGGAACTCCTCGGTGAAGATGTCCTCGTGGGTCTGCTCCCACGACTGCTCGCCGGTCGCTTGGATCCTGAGCAGCTGCTTCTTGTAGTTCCACTCGTAGAGCGCCCGCGCCTCGTCGAGGCCCTCGTAGCACTGGAGCCGCACCAGCTCCGCGCCGGACGCGCGCGCGACGGCCTTGGCGAGCTCGGTCTTGCCGACGCCGGCCGGGCCCTCGACGAGGAGCGGCTTCTCCAGCGCGCCGGCGAGGTACGCCGTGGTCGCGGTCGACGCGTCGGCGAGGTAGCCCTGCGCGGCGAGTCGGGTGGCGGCGTCCTCCGGCGAGGCGAACCAGGGATTCGGGTGCGGCATGCCCCCATCCTCGCCCACGCGGCGCGTCACCTCGGCGGGGCTCCGGCCGTTGGTATGTCCATGGGTACCGCGGTGCTGAGCCTCGCCAAGCTGACCATCGTCGGCGCGATCGTCCTCACCGGCCTGGCGACTCCGCCCGCGTCCGCACCGGCGACCTCCGGCCCCGGGTACGCCGGCTACCCGGTCGACGACTCGTCCACCCGCGAGTCCCGGCTCCTCGACCGCCACGACTGCTCGGTCACCGGCTTCTCCGACGCGACGCCGCTCTCGGCGGTGGTGCGTACGGCGCGGGGCCGGCTGCGGCACGTCTCCTTCGACGAGGGCTGGGAGGTCTACACGAGTCACGGGCCCGCGCAGCTCGTGGCGGTCTGCCTGGACGAGGCGCCGGCCCGGACCTGAGGTCCGCCTCAGGTCCGCCTCAGGTCCGCCTCAGGTCCGCTCAGACCTCGACCGCGCCGGCGGCGTGCCGGCGCGCGAGCTCCTGGTAGTACGGCGGGTTCTGCTCGACCCAGAACTCCGAGGACGTGCCCTCGATCGGCTTGGTCGGCCTGGCCGGGATGCCCGCGACCACGTGGCCGCCGGGCAGCCGGGTGCCGGGCGTGACGACCGAGCCCGCGGCGACCAGGGTGCGCGGACCGAGGACGGCGCGGTCGAGGAGGGTGGAGCCGTTGCCGACGAGCGCCTGCTCGCCGACCTCGTCGCAGTGCACGACGCAGCCGTGCCCGACGGTCGCGTTGCGCCCGACGGTCAGGGTCGCGCCGGGCGCCGCGTGCAGCACCGAGTTGTCCTGGACGTTGGCGCCCTCGCGTACGACGATCGTGCAGATGTCGGCGCGCAGCACCGCGCCGTACCAGACGGAGGCGCCGGCCTCGACGGTCACGTCGCCGATCAGCGTCGCGGTCGGGGCGACGAAGGCGTCGGGGTGGACGGACGGGCGCTTGCCCTCGAACTCGAACAGAGGCATGGGCCCATTGTGCTCAGCGGACCGTGACCTCGACCGGCCGGATGGTCGTCGCGAGCAGCCGGGCGCTCCCGCAACCAGTCTGGCGCGGGGATCGAAGGTCCAGGTCGCGACGCTCTCGTCGCGTGCTCGCACCCGGTGCTCAGCCCCTCGGCCGTGACCGTCTGTCCGTCGTCCCGGGCGGGCACGATCCGGTCCTGCGCGAGGGTCGGCCCGAGGAGCGTGGCGAGCAGCGGTCCCAATGTCCTCGGAGCGTCCCGATGACGGTCGCGACCTCATGCGCCCACGCGGCCGTCGATCCCTTCACGGAGCAGGTCGACGTGCCCGCAGTGCTGGGCGTACTCGGTGATCATCCGGAGCACCAGCCAACGCAGATCGACTTCCTCGTGCCAGTCGAGTGGTCGCGCCGTATCGTCGAGGTCGTGCGCAGCGACGATGTCGCGAGAGACCGCGCACTCGGCGCGCCAGGTCTCCAGGTCGGCAGCGAAGTCGGCATCCGCGGGCGGCTCGAAGTCGAGGTCGGGGTGGTCCGAGGTGAAGAAGAGGAAGGGCACGTCGCGCCGCTCGAAGTTCTGCTGGAACCACCAGCGCTCGACGGCGGCGAGGTGGCGCACCACGCCGTGGAGCGACATGGTCGACGGCGGCGTCGACCGGGCCCGGACCTGCTCCGCCGTGAGACCCCGGCACTTCATCTCGACCGTCGCCCGGTAGTAGTCGAGGTAGGCCAGGAGCGCATCCCGCTCGGCGGCCACACGCGGAATGCGCGGACGGTCGTCGTCGGTCCAGATCGGCGAGAAGTCGTCGTCGCTCAGGCCGGACTCTCCTCGGTCGTCACCCGCAGCGATCCGGTCGCCCATGCACAGCACCCTGCCACGCTGTCGCCGGAACCGCATCCCGCGCCGCGTCGACTGACATGACAGGGCGATCCAACGGCCGAACTGAGGACCCCGCGGCGTGACGAGCCGGGTGGACCCATGGTCCCTCGTTCGAGCGGTGAAACGGTGCGTGGTAGCCCCGATTCTCCAGCACTGCAAGGGATTCGTCGTTCTACGCCACGCTCACCACACCAACCTCGTCGGTGGATCCGGGCTCAGCGGAGGCACTCCGAACTCTCAGTACGTGTGAACTCTCAGTACGTGTGGGGACGGCCGAGCCCTTCCCCACACGTACTCAACTTGTGAGACTCTTCAGCAGTTCCTGATCGTTCACCAGTGCTTCCAGGTCGGCAGCGGTAGTCGCGAACGCGGCTTCGAAGTCGGTAGTCGTTGCCCCGTAGACTGTCTCGAGTGCGCTGATCACGCCGCCGCCCGCTAGTTGGAGACGAACGATCCGCTCTATGCGCAGGTTCGGGACCATGGACTCCGTAACATCAGAAGCAGGGACGAGTTGGTACTTGTCGTCACCCAATTCGGGAACTGCGACGGCGATGACTACTTGGGTCGTCTCCGTGCCACTCGACGTCTTCTGACTACTACAGGTGACCATCGCCGGAGCGATCTCAGCAGAATCGCATCCGTCACCCGAGTCGCCGACAGCGACGTCTGTACTCCCGATCGAGGGTGTAGCAGTTGGCGTCTGAACCCGCCGTCTCGAGCAGGCTCCTGGCGATGCAGTTCGTTAGGTTGCGGAAGCCGGGGGCCGATCCGCCGAGGTGTTCGCGGCGACCGTTGAGGGCCTCTGTTGGGCCGTTGGACGTGCCGGGCCGATCGAAGTCGGCGAGCACGTCGGCGGCCCGCTGCTTCAGGGTCGGGCCCAGCGTGGTGACCTCGGTCAGGGCCTTCGGAACGCCGTGGCTGATCGAGTCGATGAGCTTGACCATCAGCTCGCGTCCTTGACGGCGGTCCTCGTGCCGGTAGCGCTGTGCCCGCCCGTGGGCGCTGTGGCCGCGCCGGTAGCGCACAGGACGGCACCAGCCGCCCTGTCGCCGGAGAGGGACGAGGACCCCCGCCGGCTTGACGCCTCGCGAGGGTTCTCACGTCGATCAGTTGGCGGTGGCGGTGGGATTTGAACCCACGGTGGGTTTGACCCCACACATCATTTCGAGTGATGCACCTTCGGCCGCTCGGACACGCCACCGCGGAGGAATGTACCGGAGCGACGGGGTGCGGGCGAAATCCGTTCGCTGCGAAACGGGTCGTGTGCCTGAGACCGCGCCATGGCGCGGTCTCAGGCACACGACCCGACTTCCGCGGCGCGACCAGGGGGTCCAGCGGGGGTTGCGGCCGGTGGCGCCGGGGCGTCCTCCGCGACGGGCACGGCCGGACCGAACGGGCCTTCGCCGGCGCCCTCCGGCACCTCGAAGGACGACACGAAGCCGAGGCAGGCCAGGACGGTGGCCTCGTCGGGGTCGTAGGGCTGACCGGTCGCGACCGCGAGGTCCCAGCCGTGCACGACGACCTCGTTCAGCGCAACGAGGGCGGCGATCTCGCCGGGCATCTCGATCGGGCCCGCCATCGTGAGTCCGGAGTACGCCGACGGGTCGGTCCAGGCGTCGGCGAGGGTGGCCAGCCGGCCGGAGATCTCCGCGCGCCAACCATCGGGCAGCCGGGAGCCGTCCGCCGACGGCTCACCCGCGACCCCGTCCTGGCGGGCCGCCGAGGTGAAGGCGAGGCAGAGCCCGTTCAGGTGGTCGAGCAGGTCGGCGACGGTGTAGTCCGGGCACGGCGTCGGGTTGCCGAGCTGGTCGTCACGGACGCCGTCGACGAGGGCGGCGACCGCGGTGGTGACAGGGGCGAAGTCCAGGGTTCCCATGCCAGGACTGGCCGACCGCCGTACGCCTCGGTCGCGCCTGGATCAGCCCAGCGCCGGGATCGTCAGCACCGACGGCCACTGCGGGCCGGTGCGCACGGTCAGCGGGACCAGCGTCGAGGGGAGGTCGGGGACCGTCGGCGCCAGATGGGGTACGTCGAATGCCTGGATCGCGATCCGCAGCCGGTGGCCGGGGGCGAGCCGCGCGGCGGTCGGGAAGATCTCGACGTCGACGGGTGCCACTTCCCCGGGAGCGAGCGGCTTCTTCGACGCCTTCGTGTACGGGTGGAACGGCTGGATCAGCTTGCCGTCGAGGTAGCGGCTCCTCGACCTGTCGAGCGCGCGCTGCGAGATCACCTGCCAGCCACCGGTCAGGCGGGAGACGGACCCGTCCGGCGCGACGTCGGAGATCGAGACCGAGAGCATGCCGTCGCCGCTCGGCGAGGAGGTGTAGAGCCGCGCGTTGATCGGGCCGCGCAGCCGGAGCGGAGCCGTGAGCGGCTCGGTCTGGAAGACCACGCCGGACTTGTCGTTGGGGCCGTTCTCGGTCCAGCACGGCAGGCCGTCCAGGGCGGCCTGCGGCAGGCCCGCCATCCACTGCGTGGTCGACCGAGTGCACAGCCCCGAGACGGGGACCGGCGGCACGACCGCGCGGCCGTCGACGGCCCGGCCCCGCGTCAGCACGCCGATGCCGCCGCCGGCCGCGGCGGAGCCCGACAGCCGGAACGTCTCGGCGCGCTGGTCGCCCATCCAGCTCTCGGCGGCCGTCCAGTCGCCGCTGCCCTGCTCGTAGTAGGTGATCGGCGGGATGTCGGCGTCGAGCGCCGGGTCGGGCCGGCCGCGCACGTACCTGTCGAACCAGCGCAATTGCAGCTCCGAGAGCGTGCCGTAGCCGGCCCGGCCGATCTCCTCACCCGAGGAGCCCTGGAGGTGGTTCCACGGGCCGATGATCATCTTGACCGGGACGCCGCGCTGCTGGAGGTTCTCGAAGAGCAGCGGCGTGCCCCGCTGGAAGATGTCGTACTCCCCGCCGACCAGGAACGTCGGCACCTGCACCCGGTCGATGACCCGGATCGGCGAGCGGTCGCGGTAGAACCTCCCGTCGTACGCCGCCTCGCCGCCGGCCAGCGCATCCAGCATCAGCGGGATCGTGAACGTGGCGGCCGCGGTCAGGTGGTCGACGAACGCGCCGAACCCGGAGCCCGGGTCGGTGGCCGTGACCGCCGGTGGGATGACGCCGGTGCCGGTGACCAGGCCCAGCCACAGCGGGATGAAGCCGACGTCGATCTGGCCGCCGGATGCGACCACGTCGCGGTAGACGTCCGCGGCGGGCACCTGCGGGAAGATCGCCTTGAGGCCGTCGGGCCGCGCGCCGGCCGCGAAGATCTGGCTCATGCCGAGGTACGACGGACCGCTCATGCCGATGCTCCCGTTGCTCCACGGACGCTTGCGCGAGTGGGCCCACTCGACGATCTCGCCGGCGTCCTTGTTCTCGCGCCGGCTGAACGCCGCCCACTGCCCCTCGGAGCTGCCGGTGCCGCGCGCGTCGACGGTGAGCTGCGCGTAGCCGCGCTGCACGAGGTAGCTCGGACTGCCACCGGTGAGACCGCCGCTGAAGCTGCCCGCCGACTTGTTGTAGGCGGTGATCGTCACGATCACCGGGAACCGGCCGTCGATCGCCTCGCCGTCCTCGTCGGCGGGCAGCTCGAGGTCGCCGCGCAGCACGACGCCGTCCGACATCGGAATCGCCAGGTCGGTCCGCTTCACCGTGCCCGGATAGGTTGCGGGCCGGGGCTCCCATCCGCCCTGCTGCGAGGCGGCGGCGGGCGCGGGAGCGGGCGCGACCAGGGCCGCGAGCGCGACGACCAGGGCAGCGGCGAGAGCGGCGAGGATCCGAGGCATGCCGGACCAACGACGGGATGTAACGGGGAGTTACACACTCCTGGTCACCGGGAGCGCGGTCCCAGGCGCACCAGCTGGGTGACGTGGTCGGGCTGCAGCTCGTCGAGCGTGCGTACGCCGAGCAGCCGCATCGTCCGCTCGATCTGCCCGGCCAGGATCTCGATGGCCCGGTCGACGCCCTCGCGCCCGCCGGCCATCAGCCCGTACAGGTAGGCGCGCCCGACCAGCGTGAAGTGCGCGCCGTGGGCGACCGCGGCGACGATGTCCTGGCCGGACATGATGCCGGTGTCCAGGTGCACCTCGACGTCGGGATGACGAGCACCGACGGCGGCCACGACGTCGGGCAGGAGGTGGAACGGCACCGGCGCCCGGTCGAGCTGCCGGCCGCCGTGGTTGGAGAGCAGGACCGCGTCCACGCCCGCGTCCGCGAGGCGGCGCGCGTCGTCGACGGTCTGCACGCCCTTGACCACGACCTTGCCCGGCCACTGCTCCCGGATCCAGGCCAGGTCCTCGTAGGTCACCGTCGGGTCGAACATCGTGTCCAGCAGGTCCGCGACCGTGCCCGACCACGAGTCCAGCGACGCGAACGCGAGCGGCTCGGTGGTCAGGAAGTTGACCCACCACGCCGGCCGCGGGATCGCGTTGACCACGGTGCGCGGCGACAGCGTGGGCGGGATCGTCATGCCGTTGCGGACATCGCGCAGCCGCGCGCCCGCGACCGGCACGTCGACGGTGACCAGCAGCGCGTCGTACCCGGCCTGCGCGGCCCGCTCGACCAGCGCCATCGACCGGTCGCGGTCCTTCCACATGTACAGCTGGAACCACTTGCGGGCGCCGGGGGCCGCCGCGGCGACGTCCTCGATCGAGGTGGTGCCCATCGTGGACAACGAGAACGGGATGCCAGCCGCGGCCGCCGCGGCCGCGCCGGCGACCTCGCCCTCGGCCTGCATCATCCGGGTGAACCCGGTCGGCGCGATCCCGAACGGCAGCGCCACCCGCCCACCCAGCACCTCCCGCGAGGTGTCGACCGTCGAGACGTCGCGCAGGATCGCCGGGTTGAACTGCACGTCCCCGAACGCCTCCCGCGCCCGGGCCAGCGACACCTCGCCGTCGGCGGCGCCGTCGGTGTAGTCGAACGCGGCCTTCGGCGTACGCCGCTTGGCGATCCGGCGCAGGTCCTCGATGGTCAGCGCCGACGCGAGCCGCCGCTCCTTCGGCGACCAGACCGGCCTCTTGAACTTCAACAGGGGCGCCAGGTCGTGGCGCCTCGGCAACTGCCGCTTCAACGCTGGCTCCGGAAGAACTCGTCGAGCAACGACGCCGCCTCGTCGGCGAGTACGCCGGGCACCACCTCGGGCCGGTGGTTGAGCCGCCGGTCGCGCACCACGTCCCAGAGGCTGCCGACCGCACCGGCCTTGGGGTCCCAGGCGCCGAACACGATCCGCTCGACCCGGCTGAGCACGGCCGCGCCGGCGCACATCGTGCAGGGCTCGAGGGTGACGACGAGGGTGTGGCCCTCGAGGCGCCACTCGCCGTGTCGCTGCGCGGCCGCGCGCAGCGCGACCACCTCGGCGTGCCCCGTGGGGTCGTGGTCGGCCTCGCGCGCGTTGCGACCACGCGCCACCGGCGTACCGCCCGGGTCGAGGACGACGGCGCCGATGGGTACGTCGCCGGTGGCCAGCGCCGCGCGCGCCTCGTCGAGCGCGGCCCGCATGGGGCCGTCCCAGGAGGCGCTCACGCCGAGGTGAGGCCGGCGGCGGCGTCGAAGAGCTCTCCGAAGCCGAGCCGGCGGGCGATGTCGGAGAGCATCTCGTCGGGGTAGAGGTCGACGTCGTCGAGCAGCACCCCCATGTCCATGGCGTGCACGCCGAGGTCGCCGAGCAGGTCGAGGTCGCCGGCCGGCACCTGGTCGTCCTCGTCCTCGGGCTGCGGGAGGCCGAGGAACTCGACCGCCGAGCTGGCGAGCTCCCACTCGTCGGCGGCGGTGATGTCGGAGAGCAGCACCCGGGTGTCGGCGCCGGTGACCCGCACCAGCACGAAGAAGTCCTCGTCGACGGCGATCATCGCGACCGCGCCGCCGTCGCCGGGGAGCCGGCGCAGCGCGTGGGCGACGGTGTCGACGTCCTCGAGCAGGTCGTGCGCGAGCTCCTCGACGGTCCACGCGCCCTCCTCGCGGAAGGCCGCCAGCGCGAAGTCGATCCCCTCGACCTGGTCGGCCATGGCTGTCCCTCCGATCCGTGCGCGGCTGCAGGTGCTCGCGCTCCAGGGTGTCAGACCCGCGCGGTGCGGCCAACCCCTGTGCCGCACAGGCTATGTCGCCCGTGTCGGCGCCGTCGCGAGCGGGGTTTCGTGCCGATCTGGCAAGGCGGAGGTGCGAAGGCCCGCGCAGCAGGCGCTTCCGGCGCGGGCGCCATGGCCTAGGGTCTGCTCCATGCGCACGCACGTCGTCGACCACCCGCTCGTCGCCCACAAGCTGACCCACCTGCGCGACGAGAGGACGGACTCGCCGACGTTCCGCCGCCTCGCCGACGAGCTCGTCACCCTGCTCGCCTACGAGGCGACCCGCGACGTGCGGGTGGCGCCGTACGACATCGTCACGCCGGTCGCCCCGACCACCGGCGTCTCGCTCGCGACACCGAAGCCGCTGGTGGTGCCGATCCTGCGCGCCGGCCTCGGCATGCTCGACGGGATGATGCGGCTGCTGCCGACCGCCGAGGTCGGGTTCCTCGGCATGATCCGCAACGAGGAGACGCTGGAGGCCTCGACGTACGCCGAGCGGCTGCCCGACGACCTCTCCGGCCGCCAGTGCTACGTGCTCGACCCGATGCTGGCGACCGGCGGCACCCTGGCGGCGGCGATCAGGTTCCTCACCGACCGCGGCGCCAACGACATCACCGCGATCTGCCTGCTGGCCGCCCCCGAGGGCTGCGCGCGCCTGGAGCAGGAGCTCGACGGTCTGGCCGTCCCGGTCACGGTGGTCACCGCCGCCATGGACGAGCGGCTCAACGACAAGGGCTACATCGTCCCCGGCCTCGGCGACGCCGGCGACCGCCTGTACGGCGTGGTGGGCTGACTCGGCGGGCGTCACATCCAGCGCATGAATCCCCGGCTGACCGGGGAAGCCTGACGTTGTCAGGGGTTGCAACGCCTGACAACGTCAGGGATCCCCGGCTGACCGGGGATTCCGACAGAGCCCCAGCGACCACCTCAGCCCGCGAAGATCGGCACCGTGCCGGTGGCGACGAGCACGAGCAACACGAGCACGAGGATGCCGAGGACGGCGTAGGCCCACTCCTTGCTGACCCGGGTCTCGTCGGACTCGGGGGCGTCGTAGCGGTGGCCGTCGGGTCGGCCGAGGCGGTCGTCGTCGTCGGTCATGCCCCACTCAACGACCGAGCCGCCGACGGGTCACAGAGCCTTGACCGCGTTGAGCAGCTTGCCCAGCGAGTCCTTGGCGTCGCCGAAGAGCAGGGTCGTCTTGGGGTCGAAGAGCAGCTCGTTCTCGATGCCGGCGAAGCCGGGGCGCATGGACCGCTTCATGAACACGATCTGCCTGGCCTCGTCGGCGTTGAGGATCGGCATGCCGTAGATCGGGGCGCCCGGCGTGGTCTTCGCGGCGGGGTTGACCACGTCGTTGGCGCCGACGACGAGCACGACGTCGGTGTGCTTGAAGTCGCCGTTGATCTCGTCCATCTCGATCAGCTGCTCGTAGGGCACCTGCGCCTCGGCGAGCAGCACGTTCATGTGGCCGGGCATCCGGCCGGCGACCGGGTGGATCGCGTAGTCGACCTGGGTCCCCCGCGCACCGAGCACGTCGACCAGCTCGCGCAGCGTGTGCTGGGCCTGGGCGACCGCGAGACCGTAGCCGGGGACGACGATCACCCGGTCGGCGTACCCGAGCAGGATCGCGACGTCCTCGGGCCCGGCAGACCGCACCGGCCGGTCGGAGGCCTCGCCGGCGCCGAGAGTGGAGCCGCCCTTGAGCGCGCCGAACAGGATGTTCGACACCGACCGGCCCATCGCCCTGGCCATCAGCAGCGTCAGGTACGTGCCGGACGCGCCGACCAGGGTGCCGGCCACCAGCAGCACCACGTTGGAGAGCACGTAGCCGCCGGCGGCGACGGTCAGGCCGGTGAACGCGTTCAGCAGCGAGATCACGATCGGCACGTCCGCGCCGCCCACCGGCAGCACGAGGAGTACGCCGATCAGCAGGCCCAGCAAGGCGAGCACGATCCCGACGGTGACGGTGGGGCCGGTGACGGTGAGCACGCCCAGGACGATCGTGGCGACGCCCGCGGCGCCGAACGCGATCGGCAGGCCGGGGAAGATCACCGGCCGCGAGGTCATCAGCTCCTGGAGCTTGGCGAAGGTGATGATCGAGCCGGAGAAGGAGATCGAGCCGACCGCGATCGTGAACGCGGTCGCGGCGAACACGAACCAGCCGTACGCGCTCTCGTCGGGGATCATCTCGTCCAGCTCGAGCAGCGCCACCAGGGCCGCGGCGCCGCCGCCGACGCCGTTGAACAGGGCCACCATCTGCGGCATCTGCGTCATCTGCACCTTGCGCGCGCCGAAGACGCCACCCACGGTGCCGACCGCGATCGCGGCGACGATCAGCGGCACGTGGTTCAGGTCGAGGTAGAGGAACGGCACGACCACCGCGACGACCGCGGCGCCCGCGCCGATCAGGTTGCCGGCGCGGGCGGTCCTCGGACCGGAGAGGCCCTTGAGCGCGAGGATGAAGCACACCGCGCAGGCCAGGTAGACCAGCTGCACCCAGGTCGGCATCAGGCGGCGCCCCCGTCGGAGGTCGGGGCGGGCGCGGGCTTCTTCTTCCGCACGAACATCTGCAGCATCCGGTCGGTCACCACGAACCCGCCCACCATGTTGACCGCGGCCAGCACGATGGCGACGAGCCCGACGACCAGGGCGACGTTGCTGTCCGTCGTACCCGTCACCAGGACGGCGCCGAGCAGGATGATGCCGTGGATGGCGTTCGCGCCGGACATCAGCGGCGTGTGCAGCGTCGAGGACACCTTGGAGATCACCTCGATGCCGACGAACACGCTCAGGATGAAGATCGTCAGCCAGACGACGGCCTCGTCCATCAGTTGGCTCCTTCCAGAGCGGTGCCCTCAATCTGGGAGCGAGTCGGCTCGTGCCGGATCGCGCCGGCATGCGTGACGCACGACCCGGCGACGATCTCGTCCTCGAAGTCGGGGGCGAATGCCCCGTCGACCGTCATCAGCGTCACGATGTTGACGATGTTCTGCGCGTAGAGCTTCGACGCCGGGCCGGGCATCTGCGAGGGCACGTTCTGCCCGCCCCACACCTGCGCGTTGCCGATCCGCACCACCTCGCCGGCGACCGCGCCCTCGACGTTGCCGCCGGTCTCGGCGGCGAGGTCCACGACCACGGAGCCGGGCCTCATCTGCTCGACCATCGCGCCGGTCACCAGCAGCGGCGCCCGGCGGCCCGGGACGGCGGCGGTCGTGATCAGCGCATCGGCCGCGGCGACGTACGGCGCCAGCCGCTCCATCTGCAGCGCGGCCCGCTCCTCGGTCATCTCCCGGGCGTAGCCGCCCGCGCCCTCCAGCGTGTCCAGCTCGAGGTCGATCGCCTGCGCGCCCATCGAGCGGATCTCCTCGGCGGCGGCCGCGCGCACGTCGTAGGCCCTGACGACCGCGCCGAGCCGCTTCGCGGTCGCGATCGCCTGCAGGCCGGCGACCCCGGCGCCGAGCACCACGACCTCGGCCGGCGGGACCGTGCCCGCGGCCGTCATGTTCAGCGGGAGGAACCGCCGCAGCATCCCGGCCGCGACGATCGCGCAGCGGTAGCCGGCGACCAGCGCCTGCGAGGACAGCGCGTCCATCGACTGCGCCCGCGAGATCCGCGGCACCAGCTCCATCGCGAACGACGTGATCCCGCCGTCGCGCAGCGCCGCCACGACCTCGGGCTCGGAGCCGGTCGGCAGGAACGACACCGTCGCCGCACCCGACCGCAGCCGCCGCACCACGTCGGTGCCGGGCGGCTGCACGGAGACGAGCAGGTCCGCCTGCTCGACCGCGCCCGCGTCGACCGACGCGCCCGCCGCCTCGTAGTCGGAGTCCGCGATCAGCGCATGCGCGCCCGCCTCGGGCTCCACGAGGACGTCGTACCCCAGGGCGGTCAGCTTGCCGACCAGCTCCGGGACCATCGCGACCCGCGCCTCGCCCTCCCGGGCCTCTCTCGCCACAGCGATCTTCACTCGTGGCAACCTAGGGCACTTCGCGGGCCGGTGCGAGTGTGAACTCCTCCACGTTGACATATCGGGGTCGGCCGCGTGCGCCCTCGCCGAGGTACGACGCGACCAGCGTGATCCGGTCCGCGGACCACCGCGGCCCGGCGTAGCCGTCCAGCAGCCGGACCCAGCTCGACACCTCGGCGGGATGGCCGAGCCGGGCGACGGTGACGTGCGGGCGGAACCGCTGCCCGTCCACGGGTACGCCGGCCCGGTTGGCCGCCGCGCGGCAGCCGGCCGCCAGCCGGTCGAGCTCGAGTCGCCGCGGGCCGAGCGACGCGTCTCGAGACCCGTCCGGCTCGTCGAGGTCGAGACCGGCCCAGATCACCCGGGCGCGACCGGCGTCCGGGAACGCCCCACCGCCGGCGATCGCGGTCTCGAACGCGGTCCGCCGCGCCGCCGCCCGGCCGAGCCGCTCGGTGAGATCGTCGAGCCGACGCTCCTCCACGTCGGCCAGGAAGGCCAGGGTCACGTGGAACTGCTCGGCGGTCGCCCAGCGGAACGACCCCGCCGACCGGCGTACCTCCAGGAAGTCGTCGAGGTGCTCGACGGCCTCCTCGGGAGGGATGAGCGCGACGAAGGCCCGCATCAGCCGATCTGGGTGCCCAGGAGCGAACCGATCAGATAGGTGACCGCCATGGCGAAGAGGCCGCCGGTCACGTTGCGGGCGACCGCGCGGCCGGGCCGGGCGTAGCCGAGCCGGGCGGACACGAAGCCGGTGACGGCGAGCGCGGCCACGACCGCGGCGACGGTGAGCCAGAGCCGCAGGCCGGGCGAGCCGAGCGTCATCGTGAGCAGCGGCAGCAGCGCGCCGACCGTGAAGGAGAGCATCGACGCCCAGGCCGCGTGCCACGGGCTGGCGATGTCGTCGGGGTCGAGGCCGAGCTCGGCCTCGGCGTGCGCGCCGAGCGCGTCCTTCCTCGTCAGCGCCTCGGCGACCTCGCGGGCGAGCGCCTCGTCGAGCCCCTTCTCGACGTAGAGGCCGGCAAGCTCGGCGAGCTCCTCCTCCGGGTCGTCGCGGAGCTCGCGCCTCTCCTTGGCGAGCAGGGCGAGCTCGCTGTCGCGCTGGGTGCTGACCGAGACGTACTCGCCCGCGCCCATGCTCATCGCGCCCGCGGCCAGCCCGGCGACGCCGGCGATCACGATCGCGGTCCGGTCGCTGGTGGCACCGGCCGCGCCGATCACGATGCCGGCGGTCGAGACGATGCCGTCGTTGGCGCCGAGGACGGCGGCGCGCAGCCAGTTCAGGCGGTTGTTGAGGCCAGCCTCGTGCGGCTCGTCCGGATGCGGGCCGACGGGGGCGTCGGGATCGGTGCTCACGGCGCCATCATCCGCCGTCGGAGGGCTCGGTGACCCGCCGGGGCATCAGCAGGCCGACGAGCAGCAGCGCCAGCGCCACGAAGACGCAGGCGACGAACACGGCGCGGACGGCGGGATCGAGCACCGCCGGCGTGAGGCTCTCGAGGTCGGGCACGCCGCCGCCGAGGCGCGAGGTGACCACGCCGTTGACGACGGCGCCGAAGACGGCGACGCCGACGGCGCTCCCGACCGAGCGCGCGAACACCGTGGCGCCGGTCGCCACCGCGCGCCGGTCCCACGCGACGGCCGACTGCGCGGCGATCACCGCCGGGCTCGAGACCAGGCCGAAGCCCAGGCCCATCACGAAGCACGGCAGCGCCAGCACCAGGATCGAGCTGTCCTCGCCGACGAGCAGGAGGAGGGCGGCGCCGGCGGCGCCGAACACGCCGCCGATCAGCATCGTGGCGCGGAAGCCCACGGTGAGGAAGAGCCGGCCGGAGTTGGAGGCGGCGAGCGGCCAGCCGAGCACGAACGCCGCGAGCGCCAGCCCGGACGCGACCGCGCCGCTGCCCAGCACGCTCTGCCCGTAGAGCGGGACGTACGTCGTCATGGCCATCATCAGCACGCCGACGATGAGCGAGGCGACCATCGCCGCCACCACGACCCGGTGGCGGAACACCCACGCCGGGAGCACCGGCTCGGACGCCCGGCGCTCGACGAGGACGAACGCCGCCAGCAGGACCGCGGCCGACGCGAACAGCGTGGCGCTGGTGGCCGACGTCCACGACCACCGCACGCCGCCCTCGAGCAGGCCGAGCAGCAGCAGCAGGCCGCCCACCGTGAGCAGCGCGGAGCCGGCGTAGTCGATGCGGTGCCGGCGCCGCTCGACCCGCTCGTGGAAGCCGCGCCAGAGCATGACGGCGGCGGCGATGCCGATCGGCAGGTTCACGAGGAAGACCCAGCGCCAGGACAGGTAGTCGGCGAAGAAGCCGCCGAGCGTGGGCCCGACGACGGCCGAGATCGCCCAGACGCTGGCGACGTAGCCCTGCACCTTGGCGCGCTCGGCGACCGAGTAGATGTCGCCGACGATCGTCATGCCGATCGGCTGGACGGCGCCGGCGCCGAGGCCCTGGATCGCGCGGAAGACGATGAGGGAGGTCATCCCCCAGGCGAGGCCGCAGAGCAGCGAGCCGATCACGAACAGGCCGATGCCGACGAACATCATCGGCTTGCGGCCGTAGAGGTCGGCGAGCTTGGCGTAGATCGGGACCGAGACGGCCTGGCCGAGCAGGTACACCGAGAACAGCCACGGGAACTGGGTGAACCCGCCGAGGTCGGCGACGACCGCGGGTACGGCGGTGGCGAGGATCGTCGAGTCGAGCGCGACCAGCCCGGTGCTGAGCATGACCGCCAGCAGCACCGGCCCGCGCTCGCTGCGCAGCCCGACGCTGGCCCGGGTCACCTGGGTATCGGCTCGGTCGACGGCCACAACGATCGCCAACCTACGCCCTGCGGCTCCTCATTCCCTGTCGATCGTCGTACCGCTCGGCGCCGCCGGTGACCGTTCAGCTCGGCTGCCGCGAGGCCTCCACCGCGATCAGCAGCAGGTCCGCGGCGGCGTCGTTGATCCGCTCGTCCGAGCGCCAGACCGCGGTGAGCGGCCGCAGCAGGTCGAGCTCGGTCGGGACGATCCGCAGCCGGCCGGTCTCGACCTCGGCGCGCACGGACAGCGCCGACAGCACGGCGGGGCCCACCCCGGCGACGGCGGCGCCGACCAGGGAGGTCGTCGAGCCGCCTTCGAGGGCGATCCTGGGCTCGGCTTGCAGGGCCCCCTCGAACGTGCCTCGGGTGCCGCTCCCCCGCTCGCGCAGCACCCACTTCTCCCGTCGCAGCTCCTCGCGCGTGACCGGCGTCCGCCGACGGGCCCAGCGGTGGGAGGGCGCGGCCACCACGACCAGCCGGTCTCGTCCCACCGTGCGCCGGGCCAGCCCCAAGGGCAGCTCGGTGGACTCGATGAACCCGAGGTCGGCGACACCCGCCCGGACCGCGGCCGCCACCGTCTCGCTGTTGACCACCTGGAGCACGGGGCGAACCTCCGGCCGACGCTCGTGCAGCTCGCCCAGCCATCGGGGGAGCACCTGCTCGGCGACCGTGAGGCTGGCGGCGACCGCGAGGCCGCCGCGGCGCTCCTCGGTGAGCGCCGTGAGCGCCGCCCGCATGGTGTCCGCGCCATGGAGGACGGCACGCGCCCAGGAGACCACCGCCTCGCCGTCCGTGGTGAGCTGCGACCCTCGCGACGACCGGCGTACGACGCCCAGGCGCCACCGGGCCTCGAACTCCTTGACCCGCGCGCTGGCCGCCGGCTGGCTGATCCCGCAGTCGGCCGCGGCCGCGCTGAGACTTCCGCGCTCGCCGACCGCGACGAGCAGGCGCAGCGTTTCGATGTCGAGATCCCCTGCCATCACCAAAACCTATAGCCCACCTCGCGTCTGCCCGCTACCCGGACCCGGTCTCCGGCCCGAGGCTGCTGCGGTGACCTCGCTCGCCTCGCCGGTGCCGGCCCGCCAGCGGGTCCGGGCCGCCGTACCTCCGCTCGTGGTCGCCGGGGCCGCGCTGCTCCTCGGGCTCGTCGCGCCGCTCCTGAGCCCGCTCCTGACCGCGATGCTGGTCGGCGCCGTCATCGCCAACTCCCGCCTGCACCGGTACCCGTGGCTGACCTCCGACGGCACCACGACCAGACTGCTGCTGCGGCTCGGCGTCGTCCTGGTCGGGCTTCGCCTTCCGGTCGACGACGTGCTGGCCATCGGCCTGCCGGGAGTGCTGGTGATCGTCGGCACCGTGTCGGCGACCTACTGGCTGACGTGCCAGGTCGGCCGCCGGATGGATCTGGACCGGGGCTTCGTCGCGGTCCTCGCCGCCGGCTTCGCCATCTGCGGGGCGGCTGCGATCGCCACGGTCAGCGACGCCGTACGCGCACGCCAGCGCGATGTCGCGCTCGCCGTGGCTCTCGTGACCATCTACGGCAGCGCCCTGATCGTGGCGATCCCCTGGCTCGCCGGCCTGCTCGGGCTCGACGACGACCAGGCCGCCGTCTGGGCAGGCGCCAGCATCCACGAGGTCGCCCAGGTCGCGGTGACGGCATCGATCCTGGGCGGCGGCGCCGTCGGCATCGCCATGACGGTCAAGCTGGGGCGCGTCGCCCTGCTGGCACCTCTCTACGTCCTGGTCGCCCGCGGGAAGTCCCCGGACCGGCCGGGGGCACCCATGGTCCCCTGGTTCGTCGTGGGATTCGCGGTCGCCGTCGCCGTCAGGAGCACACTGCCGCTGCCGGACCTCGCCCTCTCCGTGGCCAACACCGTCACCACGCTCCTGCTCGGAGCCGGGATGTTCGGCCTCGGCACCGGCCTCCGGGTCAGGGACCTCTGGCCGATCCCACCCGCCGCGCTCCTCCTCGCCACCGCGTCGACCGCGGTCGCGGCGGGCGTCTCGCTGACGCTCGTCGTGCTGGTGCTCTGACCGCCGGTCGAGCGTCGGTCGCCGGTGCTAGCTCCCGATGGTGTTGAGGTCGACGACCTGGTCGGCGGTCGGCGCCTCGACCTGGAACGCCTCGTCGAACGCCGAGAAGCTCACCGTGCCGATGTCGTCGCCCTCGGTCTTCTCGATCTTCACCAGGTAGTGCGGCTCGTCGACGAGGACGTAGCCGGTCGACGTGCCGTTCTTCGGATCCTCGTTGTCGACGAGCACGACCTCGTCGCCGTCGAGGTCGTCGGTGCCGGTGACCGAGTACGTCGAGCCGTCGTCCTCGTCCTCGAGCAGCTGGTTCAGCAGGTCGTCGAGGTCGCAGAACTGGCCGAAGGACTTGCCCCCGGCCGGGATCACGACCCACTTGTCGCCGACGAGCGTGAGCACCTGCTCGGCGTTCTGACCGGCGAACGAGCGCCAGAAGGCCTCGTCCGGGCGCATCCAGGTCTCGCCACCGACACCGAGGAGCTCGGCCGTCCCGTCGTCGATGCCGATCGAGCCGGTGCAGTCCCCCTCGGAGCTGGCCTGGAGGTCGATGGTGATCTGCTGGCCGTTGGTCGTGACCGTGCCGGAGACCTTCACGGCCTCGAGGTCGCCCATGTCCGCCTTCGTCTCCGCGACGATGTCCTTCGCCGGGCTCGTGGCGAAGTCGTTGCCGCCACCGCCGCCGTCTCCCCCACCGTCTCCCCCGCTGCACGCGGTCAGGGTCGCCGCGACGCCGAGCGTGGCCACCGCCGACCCGATCCGTGCCAGTCCGATGCGCTCCATGGACGGCAACCTACCGCGGGACTCGGGCCACGGCGGCGGTCTCGCGCGCGGCGGGCAGATCCGGGAATGGCTCTGCTCGGATAGTCCCTGACGTTTCGGCCGGCGACACACGGGGCGGAAGGGCCCAAACGTCAGGGACTATCCGAGCAGATCGTCCACCCACGCCGGCACCAGCTCGGCGGCCCGGCCGTGCTGCGCGCGATCGAAGAGGTGGGTGCCCTCGCTGGGCACGAGGTTGAGCTCGAGGGTGCGGGCACCGGCCCGGGCGGCGTACTGGACGAAGCCGGCGGCGGGGTAGACCGCGCCGGAGGTGCCGACCGAGACGAACAGGTCGGCGGAGGCGAGGGCGCCCTGGATCCGGTCCATCTCGTAGGGGATCTCGCCGAACCACACCACGTCCGGGCGCAGCTCGGTCACGCCGCACGTCGGACACGGCGGGAGGTCGAGCAGCGGGCCGTCCCACCGGTGCCGGCCGCCGCACGACCGGCAGAGCGCGGAGCGCAGTTGGCCGTGCATGTGCAGCACCCGGGTGGAGCCGCCGCGCTCGTGGAGGTCGTCGATGTTCTGGGTGACGACGAGCAGGTCGTCGCCGATCGCCTGCTCGAGCCGCGCGAGCGCGTGGTGCGCGGGGTTCGGGTCGACGCCGAGCAGCGCCGCGCGGCGCTCGTCGTAGAAGCGCTGCACGACCGATGGCTGGAGGTCGTAGGCCTCCGGGGTCGCGACGTCCTCGACCCGGTGGCCCTCCCACAGCCCGTCGGCGTCGCGGAACGTCGGCACCCCGCTCTCCGCGGAGATGCCGGCACCCGTGAGGACGACGACCCTCATCGGAGCCTCCGGTACGTCGCGACGACGTACTCGCCCTCGAACGGTCCCGCCGACCAGGTCCCGTGACGATCCGCCGCGGTCAGGCCGGCGGCCGCCATCGCGGCATCGACCTCCGCGAGCGGCGTCACCGGGCAGTCGCCGGGGAGGTGCGCGGTGTCGAGGCCGAACCCGGCCACGACGACGCCGCCCGGGGCCAGGTGCGCGGCGAGCCGCTCGCACGTGACGGGCAGCGTGCCGGGCTCGAGCAGCGGGATGGTGTTCCCCGCGACCAGCACCGCGTCGAAGGCTCCCCGAAGCCCCGGGCCGAGGTCGAGGGTCGAGAGGTCGCCGACCCGCCAGTCCAGGCCGGGCGCGGCGGCGCGGGCCTGGCCGAGCATCGCCGCGTCGACGTCCACGCCGACGACGTCGTACCCCAGCTCGTACAGTCGTACGGCGACGCGGCCGGTGCCGCACCCGGCGTCGAGCACCCGCGCGGGCGCCGGGACCAGACCGGCGACGAAGGCCGCCTCGCCGTGGACGTCCTCGCCGCGCTCGGCCATCGCGCGGAACCGCTCCGCGTAGGCCGCCGCGTAGTCGGATCCCGCGCCCTGCCGGGCGATCCGCTCCCACCGCGTGGTCACGAGGACAGCTTCCGCCGCGCCGCCTGCGCCTTGAACTCGTCCATGAACACGCGGTGGATCCGCTCGCTCTCCAGCGCTCCGCCGACGATGCCGAGCTCGCCGCGCGCCAGCCGCTCGCAGACCCGCACCCAGGCATGGCCCATCGCGTAGGTGAACGTGCCCGCGATGGTGGCGTTGATGGTGCCGGCCACGGCGGTCCCGGCGCCGGGGACGAACTTGATCAGGTTGCCGACCACCGATCGCCCGGCGGTCGTCGCCGCGGCGGTCGCGGCGATCGAGGCGGCCGTGGACCGCTCGACCGAGATCCCGTAGGTGACCGCGATCGAGGCCATCATCGTCAGCTGGATGGGGACGAGGAGGGCGGCGTCGGAGAAGGGGATGGGGGAGGCGCCGGCGGTGGTGGCGGCCCCGGTCGCCACCTTGATCGCAGCCTCCGCGCGCTCGCGCTTGCGGTCGAAGTCGATGCGCTGAGACGCCGTGAGCGCGTGGGCGACGCCCGCAGGCGCGCCGCGAAAGGTGGCATCGAGCAGCTCCTGCAGGCCGTACGCCGCCTGCCCGGTGAACTCGTCGCCGAGCGCCATCGTGTAGTGGATCAGACCGTCGGCGATGGGCAGCCGCAGGTCCGCGATCCGGGCCGCGAGCGCCTCCGCGTCGGGGTGGACCCTGCCGCCGCTGGTCGGCACCTGGGTGAGCACCAGGATCACCGGCAGCCCGAGATCGTGCAGCGCCCGGACGAACTCGGCCTCGGTGCTCTCGAAGCGACGATCGCCCGCGCGCACGCAGTACCAGGCGACGTGCAGCTGCTCGGCCAGCGGCCGGCGCCGCATCGCGCCGAGGTAGTCGCGCAGCTCGCCGATCAGCGCCTCGTTGTCGCGCCCGACCTCCAGCCCGCGGGTGTCGAGTACGCCGAGCGTGCCGGACTGGTGCAGGTAGAGGTGCTCCTGCCGCGTCACGGGCTCCCCGATGCCGGTCTGCGCGATGTCGGTGCCGAAGATCGCGTTGACCAGGGTGCTCTTGCCGACCCCGGTCTTGCCGAAGATCGCCAGGTTGAAGCGCCCGATCTCCTCGGCCTTGTCCTTCCACGCCTTCGAGAAGGCCCGGCCGAACCAGTCGTCCGCGGGTGTCGCCATGGTCACATGGTGTCAGGATCGGACAAGCCGCTCATAGGCATCGGTGAACTCATGACGGACCATCTCGTCGCCGACCAGGTCACCGAACCAGTCGAGCTCATCGAGGACGTCAGCGGGCGAGCGACGCAGGCGGGTGACCGCCGCAACAACGGCGTCCACCTGCCGGTCGGCGAAGGGCAGCGGGGCTCTCCCGACGTCGCGAGCTCGTCGGGATCTACGCGAGCTTCGCCGTGCACCACCCCGAGCTCGTCGACGTCCTCATCTTCGAGGTCCGCAGCCTCGACCCCGATCATCACTCTGGTCAGCGCTCCAGAACCGACCCGACCCGACCCGACCCGACCCGACCAGCCTCAACACCGCTAGTCAGTCGTCCAGGTGGAGAACCGCCTTGACGACGTCACGCCGGCACGACAGCGACCCGATGGACTGTCACGATGGCTACGCTGGAACGACCTGCACCAGTTCTGCCAACGGAGTGAGGTCACGTCCGTTGTCGTAGTGCACCAGTGCGTCGATGTAGGCCGGGCGGTCAATGTCCCAATCGAAGCGGACAGCATCTCCTGTGGCTGCGGCGGCGAGGACCACATCAGCCAGCAGCCGGGTCACGCGACCGTTGCCGTCGACGAACGGATGGATCCGAACTACCTCGACGTGTGCCAGCAGCCCGAGCGACTTCGGATCGAGGTCGTGGACTTCTTCCCAGCGATAGCGCAGGTTGTCCATCTCCGAGCGAAGTTGAACGGCGATCTGCTCGGGCGCGACTCCGATGTTGGTCTGGAGGAGCCGGAACTTGCCGCCCCACTCCCACACGTCGCCGTACAGACGTCGGTGGAGGTCACGGACGGAGTGGTCGGTCAGGATGTCGCTGAGCGTGAGCACGCCGGAACGAATCTGGCCCAACAGCGCAGACCCGACACGATCCTGGAGCGTCTGCTCGATGTCGTACAGCGCCGCCTTGAACACCGGCTCACCGAGAACCTTCAGCGCGTAGGGAGTGAGCGCCTCGCGCTCCTCCTCCGATACCTCGGTCTCGCCGTACCCAGGATCGAAGGACGCCATCAGCCCTTGGCCAGGCTGTCCAAGAACTCCTGCACGTTGGCCGGGCGAACATAATCGGCCGGAATCTCACGGCCTTCGAGGCGTGCGGACGCGACCGTGCTCTCGTGCACCATCCGGTGGAGCACCTCGACTGACATCTCCTGGATCGTCATCGTCGCCTCCTTCGCGTTCCCAGGGAGGATACCGCGAGCCGTCCACCGCCGCCGAGACGAGGCAGGACACTGGCAGTCGCTGGGGATCTTGCGGACCTTTGCGGACTACAGGCGTGTCAGCGACCCCCTGAACCCCGCCCGACCTGCGGAAACAGGCCGGATCAGTAGTACCAGGGGTACGGCGACCAGTCGGGGTCGCGCTTCTCGAGGAACTGGTCGCGGCCCTCCTGGGCCTCGTCGGTCATGTAGGCCAGCCGGGTGGTCTCGCCGGCGAAGAGCTGCTGGCCGACCAGGCCGTCGTCGAGGAGGTTGAAGGAGTACTTCAGCATCCGCTGCGCGGTGGGCGACTTGCCGTTGATCAGCCGGCCCCACTCCAGGGCGACCTGCTCCAGCTCCGCATGGGGTACGGCGCGGTTGACGGTGCCCATCCGGACGCCGTCGTCCGCGGAGTACTCCTGGCCGAGGAAGAAGATCTCGCGGGCGAACTTCTGCCCGACCTGGCGGGCGAGGTACGCCGATCCGAAGCCGCCGTCGAACGACCCGACGTCGGCGTCGGTCTGCTTGAACCGTGCCTCCTCGGTGCTCGCGAGGGTCAGGTCGCAGACGACGTGGAGGCTGTGGCCGCCGCCGGCGGTCCAGCCGGGGACCACGCAGACGACGACCTTCGGCATGAACCGGATCAGCCGCTGGACCTCCAGGATGTGCAGCCTCCCCAGGCGCGCCTGGTCCACGGCCTCGGCGGTCTCGCCCTCGGCGTACTGATAGCCGGCACGGCCGCGGATGCGCTGGTCGCCGCCGGTGCAGAACGCCCACTTGCCGTGCTTCGCGCTCGGGCCGTTGCCGGTGAGCAGCACGCAGCCGACGTCGCTGGACGTGCGGGCGTGCTCGAGCACGCGGAGCAACTCGTCGACGGTGTGCGGGCGGAACGCGTTGAGGACGTCCGGCCGGTCGAAGGCCACCCGGACCGTGCCGTGCGCCTTCGCGCGGTGGTAGGTCAGGTCGGTCAGGTCCTCGAAGCCGGGCACCGCGTCCCAGTCGTCGGTGTCGAAGATCTCCGACACCCCGTCGATCGCGCTCATGGGCTGCACGCTATCGCCGGGGAATGCGGGCGGCCCGATCGGGCATTTGACCGGGTATGGCACTTGAAGGCGAGTACGAGCCCAGCTCCGATCAATGGGTCCGCGACCATGTCGAGGAGTTCGAGTCCTCGGGCGGCGAGCGCGCGAACACCCTGCCCGGTCATCCGGAGTGGCCGATCGTGGTGATCACCTCGGTCGGCTCCAGGTCCGGCAAACTCCGCAAGAACCCGGTCATCCGGGTGGAGCACGACGGCGTGTACGCCGCGGTCGCGTCCAAGGCCGGCGCTCCCGAGCACCCGGCCTGGTACCACAACTTCGTGGACCACCCCGAGGTCGAGCTCCAGGACCAGGGCGAGAGGCATCTCTACCGAGCCCGCGTCGCCGAGGGCGAGGAGCGCGCCGAGTGGTGGGAGCGCGCAATTGCGCGGTATGCGCCGTACGCGGAGTATCAGGAGAAGACCGACCGGGTGATCCCGGTCTTCGTGCTCGAGCGGGTCTGATCGTCGAGACACGCGAATCGGCCCCTGCTGAGCTCATTTCAGGGCCATTTCGGGTGTCTCGACGGTAGACATGCTCCTGTGACCGAGCTTCCGGTACGCCGTTCCGCGCTGGCCGAGCCGACGGCGGACCCGCCCGCCCGCTGGGTGGCGTTCCTGACGCTGGCGAGCATCGGCCTGTGGGCCGGGTTCTTCGGCCCGATCCAGGTGCTGCTCGCCCAGCAGGCCGAGGCGATCGACCCGGGGGCGAAGAAGGAGATCCTGGCGGTCGTCCTCGGGCTGGGCGCGTTCGTGTCGGTGATCTGCAACCCGGTCTTCGGCGCGTTCTCCGACCGCACCTCGCTGCGGATGGGCCGCCGGCTCCCCTGGGTGATCGGCGGCGCGGCCGGCGGTGCGCTGTCACTGCTGCTGCTCGGCGTCGCCGACAGCGTCGTCGTGATGGCTCTCGGCTGGTGCGGCGTGCAGGCGGCGCTCAACGCGATGCTCGCCGCGGTGACCGCGACCGTCCCGGACCAGGTGCCGGTCGACAGCCGCGGCCGGATCGGCGGCATCCTCGCGATCGCCCAGACCCTCGGCGTCATCGGCGGCACCGGCATCGCGTCCGCGACCGGCAGCATCGCGGCCGGCTACACCGTCACCGCCGCCGTACTGATCGTGTGCACGATCCCATGGTGCCTCGACGCACGCGACGTCCCGCTGCTCCCGGAGGAGCGGCCGGCGGCGTTCGACTGGGGCGCCTTCCTGCGCGGCTTCTGGGTGTCGCCACGGCGGCACCCCGACTTCGCCTGGGCGTGGATCACGCGCTTCCTGGTCAACCTCTGCAACGCGCTCGGCCTGCTCTACCTCCTCTACTACATGCAGGACGTGCTCGGCTTCGGCGCGGACGAGGCCGACGAGCGGGTCTTCGTGCTGACCGCGATCTACGGCGTGGTGGTGATGGCCACCGCGGTCGCGTTCGGCGTGTGGAGCGACCGCAGCGGCAGGCGCAAGGTCTTCGTGATCTGGTCGGGCGTCGTGATGGGCCTCGCGACGCTGCTGCTCGCGGTCGCACAGTCCTGGCCGGCCGCGGTCGCCGCGGCGGCGCTGATGGGCATCGGGTACGGCAGCTACGTCTCGGTCGACTTCGCGCTGATCACCCAGGTGCTGCCCGGCGCGGAGGACCGCGCCAAGGACCTCGGCGTCATCAACGTCGCCAATGCGCTGCCCCAGGTGTTCGCGCCGTTCCTCGCCGCACTGATCCTGCTGGTCGTCGCGGGCCTCGGCGGCGTCACCGAGACGAACGGCGACCGCTTCTCGGTCGGGTACTGCGTGCTCTACCTCAGCGCGTTCGCGGTGGCGATCCTCGGCTCGGTGCTCGTGACGCGGATCCGCTCGGTGCCGTAGCGGCGGGGTAGTCCCTGACGTTTGGGCCCCGGATCGTGGGGATCGAGGGCCCAAACGTCAGGGACTACCCCACATGCAGGTCAGTGGGCGGGAGCCTTGGCGGTGCGCGAGATCGACATCGCCAGGCCGACGAGGTGGCCGAGGCGCGCGAGCTCGGAGTCGAGGAACTCCGGTCCACCCCGGCGGCCGATGAGCACGCACTCGGTCTTGTTGAGGCGGGCGCCGATGAGCACGGCGTTCTCGTCTTCGGACTCGAGGTGCGCGGCGCGCTCGATCTGGATCCAGGCCAGCTGGCCGGGGGCGGTGTGGGTCGCGTAGCGGACGCCGTCGGTCCTCGACACCCGCGCGGCCCAGTCGGCGCGGAAGGTCACCGGCAGCAGGTCGATCAGCCGGTCGAGCGCGGCCTCGGGCTCGGCGGTCAGCTCCTCGACGGCCTCGAGGTCGAGGACCAGGTTGCTGCCGGCGGCGTACCGGCTGATCCAGACGACGCGGACCCCGTCGAGCGCATTGCACGCCGAGACGATCGAGTCGGGCATCGCGCCGGGCGCGGTCTCGAGCAGCACGTCGTCGACGGCGGTGCCGTCGTGGCGCTTCTCGACGATCTCGATCGCCTCGATGTCGCCGCCCGCCACACCGATGGCGCTCGCCAGCCGGCCCAGGGAGCCTGGGACGTCGGGCAGTTCCACGCGGAGCAGGTACGGCATGTCCTCGACCCTAGCCCGAGCACGTTGCGCGGGCGTTTCCGCGTCACCGATCGGCGAGACGCAGCCGCAGGCCGGTCGCGCGCTCGGCGCGGGTGCCGACCGCGGCGCGTACGGCGGCCTCCGACCCGACCACGCGCACGTGCTGCCGCGCGCGGGTGACCGCCGTGTAGAACAGCTCGCGGGTGAGCAGCCGGGACGCCTCGTCGGGCAGCAGCACGGTCACCCGGTCGGCCTGGCTGCCCTGGCTCTTGTGGATGGTCATCGCGTGCATGGTCTCGACCGCGTCGAGCCGGCCGGGCGCGAACTCCTTGAGCCGCTGCGACCCCGCCACGAACACCCGGCGCCGCTGGTCCTGCCGCACCACCACACCGGTCTCGCCGTTGTAGACGTCGAGCGCGTAGTCGTTGCTGGTCACCAGCAGCGGGCGGCCGACGTACCACTCGCCGTGCACGTCGACCTCGGGGTCCTCGGCCAGCCACCGCTCGACCAGGCGGTTCCAGCGGCGTACGCCGAACGGCCCCTCGCGATGCGCGCAGAGCAGCCGGTAGCGGTCGAGCTCCGCCAGCGCGGCCGCCGCGTCCTCGTTGCGGGCTGCCGCCCAGATCGCCCGGGCCGCCGCGACCGAGTCGGGGCGCAGGGCCGTCTCGACCTGCTCCTCGTCGGACGCCTCCACCCAGGAGACCTGGTCGGACGGGGTGCGGAGCACGCGGACCACCTCGTCGGCGTCGCCGGAGCGGAGCGCCGCGGCGAGCAGCTTGATGTCCTCCTCGGAGCGGAAGTTCGTGGTCAGCGCCTCGACGGGCGAGTCCGGCCGGCCCTCGAAGCCGGCGACCAGGTCGCTCAGCACCGCGCCCGCGCCGACCGACGTCAGCTGCTGCGGGTCGCCGACGAGCACGAGCCGGCAGTCCGGGCGCAGCGCCTCCAGCAGCCGGCCCATCATCGTCAGCTCGACCATCGAGGACTCGTCGACCACGACGACGTCGTACTTGAGCCGGTTGGCGCGGTCGTGGCGGAAGCGGGTCGCGTTGTCGGGCCGCCAGCCCAGCAGCCGGTGCAGCGTCAGCCCCTCCGGACGGCCGACGAGGGCCGGCGCCTCGGGCCAGGTCCGTGCGACCGCGGCGAGCTCGATCGCGACCGCCTCCTGGAGCCGGGTCGCGGCCTTGCCGGTGGGGGCAGCGAGCGCGATGGCGAGGTCGCCGTCCGCCTGGTCGGCGAGCAGCGCGAGCAGGCGGGCGACCGTGGTCGTCTTCCCGGTGCCGGGGCCGCCGGTCAGGATGGCGGTACGCCGCCGTACGGCCGCCACGACCGCGGCCTCCTGCTCGGGGCTGAGGTGGGCGCCCCGGACCCTCGCGACCGCGGTGGACAGCCGCGCCTCGTCGACGGCCGGCGGGGCGAGTGCCAGCCGGGCGGCCAGGTCGTCGTGGACCTGGGACTCGAGCCGGTGGTAGCGGTCGAGGTAGAGGAGTCCCCGCTCGAATCGGACGACCCCGGCGTGGACGAGCGGCGACTCCTCGACCGGCCACTCGTCGGGCCAGGGCAGCTCGGGCGCCGTCGCGGTGACGGTCGCGAGGTCGAGGCAGACCGAACCGCGCCGGACCGCGCGCACGGCGAGCGCGACCGCGAGCAGCATCCGCTCGTCGGCCTCGCCGCCGAGGGCGCCGATGCGGGTGGCGACGTGCACGTCGGAGGAGGTGAGCACGCCGGCCTCGTTGAAGGTCGCGAGCAGCCCGGTCGCGCCGGTGGCGATCCGCCAGTCGTGCTCGTCGACGGGCTCGAACAGCTCACTCATGGCGGCCGTCCAGCAGGTCGGAGAGCTCCTCGACCAGCGCCGCCGGGGGCCGCCACGCGAAGACGCCGCACGGGGCGCCCTCGACGAGCGGCGTCGACGGCCCGCACATGCCGCGCAGGTAGAGGTAGAGCACGCCGCCGAGGTGCCGCTCCGGGTCGTAGCCGGGCTGGCGCCAGCGCAGGAACCGGTGCAGCACGGCGGCGTACAGCAGCGCCTGCAGGGGGTAGTCGGAGTGGCCCATCGCCGCGGCGAGCGCGGCCGGCGCGTAGCTGTGGGCGGTCGGCGGCGCGTCCATCGGGCCGAGCCAGTTGGTCTTGTAGTCGACGACCAGGTAGCGAGGGCCCTGCTCGGTGCGGAGCCGGAGCACCACGTCGACCGAGCCGGTGAGGTAGCCGCGCAGGGTCTGCTCCCCGAGCGGCCCGGCCAGCGCATCTGCGTACTGCCGCACGGGGTCGCCGGGCGGGAGGTGGCGCTCGAGCAGCGGCCCGATCGAGCCGAGGCGGCCGTCGCCGAGGGGCAGCTCGAACTCCATCTCGCGCAGTCGGTCGGCGAGCGGCACCGCGCGCAGGGTGGTGGGCGCCAGCGGCCCGAGCGGGGAGTCGCACACCGCGACCAGCGCGGCGGCGAGCTCCTCGCGGTCGAGCTCGACCGGCCACCAGCCGAGCTGCTCGTCGATGTGGCCGAGCAGCTCCGCGCGCAGGTCGGGCGCGTCGGGGTCGGTGTGCTCCAGCACCGCGTGCACGAGCGAGCCGAACGTCGCACCCACCGGCAGCCCGCCCATCGGCGAGGGCACGTCACCCGCGACCGGCGGTGCGACCACGGGCTCGGCCTCGAGCTCCTCGTCGTCCTTGCCGGTGATCTCGGGCTCGCTGGCGACCGCGCCGGCGGGGGTCACCTCGACCCTGCTCAGGGAGGAGTACGACGCCCGGCGCCACTCGGTGTCGACCTCGCGGGTGAACGCCCGGGCGGCGAGAGCCGGCGCGGGGTCCGCGGGTGGGTCGGCGCCCGGGTCGGCGAGCAGCGCTGCCTCCGGGGCGGGTCCACCACGGTCGCGCCAGGCGGAGAAGAGCGCGATCACGGCGTCGTCGTCCGGGACCGCCGGCGACTCCGGCACGTCCGGGGAGTCGGGGTCGCGCATCAGCATCCGGTGGAGCGGCGAGGCGACGGCGTTCTTGGTCGGCGCCCACCACGCGACGACCTGCGACTTCGCGCGGGTGACCGCGACGTAGAGCAGCCGCAGCCACTCGCCGGCCTCCTCCTCGGCCCACCGCCGGCAGTGGTCGGCCCAGTGCGCTCCCCCGCCGCCGACGTCGAGGCAGCGGATGCCGGCGTCGTCGTGGAAGAGCGGGCGGGTCGGCTTCGGGACGAACCGGTCGGCGAGGGCGGGGAGGTAGACGACGGGGTACTCCAGGCCCTTGCTGGCGTGGATGGTCACGAGTTGGACGGCCGCCGCGTCGGAGTCGAGCCGCCGGGTGCGCTCGACGCCGCGGCCGGCGCGGCCCTCGGCGACCTGCTCGCGCAGCCAGGCGAGCAGCGAGGGCAGGCCGTGCCGCTCGGTGAGCGCGACCTCGTGCAGCGCCTCGCCGATGTGGCGCAGGTCGGTGAGCCGGCGGTCGCCGCCGACCTCGGCGAGGACCCGTGCGGGCAGGCCGGCGACGTTCGCCGCCTCCAGCACTGCCGCGAGCCCGCGGGTGGCGAACAGCTCGACCCATCCCCGCAGCGTCTCCGCGACCTCGTCGGTCAGGTCGTCGCCGCGCGCGTCCAGGTCGGCGGCGGTGCGGCCGAGGAAGCAGGTCAGCGCGGCCGACCGCACGCGCGTGCTGCGGTGCGGCTGCTCCAGCGCCTCCAACAGGGTCAGCCACTCGACCCCGGCCGGGGTCGCGAACACACTGCCGCCGCCGGCGATCACCGCCGGCACCCCCACCTCGTGCAGCGCCTCGCGGACGGCCGCGAGGTCGGCGTGCCGGTAGCTGATCACCGCGACGTCCCGGGGCCGGATCGGCTCGCCGTCGAAGGTCGCGCCGGACGCGAGCAGGCGGCGTACGTCGAGCGCCAGGTCCCGCGCGACGTACGGCCGCACCTGGCCGACCGTGAGCGTGCTGTTGCCGCGGCGGCCGAAGGTCTCGCGCCGCACGACCCGCAGCCGGAACGGAGGAGTGCCGCCGGAGAGCCGGCTCTCGGCGTGGTGGGCGCGCACGTCGCGCACCACGATCCGCTCGTCGCCGAGCGTGGCGCCGGCGAGCAGCGTCTGGAAGGCGTCGAGCAGCGGGGCGTCGCTGCGCCGGTTGGTCGCCAGCGTCTGCCGGGTGGTCGCGGTCTCGGCGGCCCGGAGGTAGGTGGCGACGTCGCCGCCGCGGAAGGCGTAGATCGCCTGCTTCGGGTCGCCGATCAGCACCATCGTGGCGTGGCCGGAGAACGCCCGGTCGAGCACCTCCCACTGCACCGGGTCGGTGTCCTGGAACTCGTCGACGAGCACGATCCGCCACCGCGCCCGCATCCGCCGGGCGGCGGCACTCTCCGGTTGCGCCAGCGCGTCGGCGAGCTGGGAGAGCAGGTCGTCGTAGGAGAGGATGCCGAGCCGGCGCTTGCGCCGGTCGAGCTCGGTGCGTACGGCGACGGCGAAGCTCACCCGGCGCCCGGCCGGCGTCGAGCGGTCCTCGTCGGCGGGCTCCAGGCGCGCCTGCGGGTCGCCGACCGCGGCGCGTGCGATCGCCATCGCCTCGGCGTGGTCGAAGACCGGCTCGGCGTCGGCGAACGCGCGGAGGTAGAGGTCGTCGACGGTCTCCTTCACCAGGTCGTCGAGGTCCTCGACCAGCCGGGCGCGGGAGTCGGTGTCGCCGGCGACGCCGAGGGAGTCGAGCACCAGCGCGCAGAACTGGTGGGTGGTCGCGATCGTCGCGGCGTCGAAGCCGGCCAGCGCCTCGGTCACCCGCCGGTGGCCCCGGCGGCGCTCCTCCTCGCTCCACGAGCGCAGCAGGGTGACGAGGTCGGAGTCGACCACGCCACTCGCCGCCGGGTCCGCGCTCAGCACCCGCTCGGCCTCGACCAGCTGGGCCCGCACCCGCTCGCGCAACTCCTGGCTGGCCGCGCGCCCGAACGTCACCACGAGCAGCTGCTCCAGCCGGGCGACGCCCTCGGCGACGTACCTGGTCACGAGCGCGCCGATGGTCCAGGTCTTGCCGGTGCCGGCGCTGGCCTCGAGCAGGACGGTGCCGGTCGGCAGCGGGTCGGTGATGTCGAAGGGCGTCACAGCGGACCCACTCGCTCGGCGCCGGCGAGCAGCGGCTCCCAGATCGCCCAGGCGTGCTCGCCGAGCCCCGCCTCGACGAGCGTCTCGACCGGGGCGCCGACGCCGAAGACCCGCTGGTGGTAGGGGTCTGCGTCCTCGCCGGCGATGCCGAAGGCGTTGTGGGGGTCGGTCTCCCACTCGCGCCGCGCGGCCTCGACCGGCGGGGTGTCCTGCCCCATCAGCTCGCGCGCATGGGCCTCGGCCCAGGCCGCCCCGGTCTTCGCCGGCACCGGCAGCGCTGCGCAGAGCCCGCGGTCGCGGAGCTCGACGAGGTCGCGCAGCCACGCAGTCGCGCGGTGGTCGAGCGGGCCGCCGAGCGCGCGCTTCGGCCCGGCGCGCTCGCGGCCGATCGCGTGCGCGGTCCAGTGGTCGTCGGGGTGGGTCGCCGCCAGCGCCAGCAGGTCCACCCAGGCGTGCAGCCGCTGGCGGGCGTTGAGGCGGGAGTAGCCCAGGCTGACCACCCGGCTGCCGTAGACGCCGGGCACGGTGCCGGTGAGCCGGCGGCCGTCGCCGAGGTCCACGTCGACGTCGACCGAGCGGCGCTCGCCCTCGCGGAGGTCGGCGGTGCGCGACCACAGCCGCTGACACTCCTCGACGACCTCGTTGAGCGCGGCGGTGCCGAGCCGGCCGGGCGGGAGGGTGCCGCTGAGCTGCTCGGCGGTCATCACCGCGACCGGGTCCTGACCGGCGAGCAGCTCGCGCAGCAGCCGGTCGCCGATCTGCCACCTCTCCAGGCCGTCCAGCGTCACCGGGATCGCGTCGGCGAGGTCGTCGGGCTCGAACGGCGTGGCCACATCGAGCCGCCCGCGCAGGAACGTCCGGACCGGATGGCCGAGGAAGTCGCGCAGGTCCTGCAGCGAGACGTCCGGCGCCGTCCCGTCCGGGGTGAGCCGGGCCGGCAGCGGGCCATCGAGCAGCGGCGGCGGCTCCCGGCGCACGCTCCACGCCGAGCGGGCGCCGGCCAGGGCGGCGGTGTCGAAGCTGAACGGGGCGCCGCTGGCGAAGTTGCGGGCGTCGTAGGGCTGGAGCGGGTGGTGCGTCAGCACCCGGTCGCGCACCGGCTCGGCGGTGGTGCGGTCGGCGGCGTCGAGGATCTCGCCGAGGGGTACGGCGGGCGGGCGGGGCGCGCCGGACTGCTCGTCGGCTCCGGTGTAGGTGACGACGAGGTGCTCGGTCGCGGCGAGCACGGCGTCGAGGAGGAGCTGGCGGTCCTCGCTGCGCGGGTCGCGCTCGCCGGTGAGCGGGCGGCGGGCGAGCACGTCGTCGCCGTCGACCGCGCCTGCGCGCGGGAAGACGCCGTCGTCGAGGCCGACCAGGCAGACCACCCGGTGGGGCACCGAGCGCATCGGGACCAGCGTGGCGACGGTCAGGCTGCCGGTGCGGAAGTTGGCGCGCGTGGGCCGGCCGGCCAGCCGGGACTGGAGCATCGCGCGCACGTCGGAGAGCCGCAGCTCCAGGCCGCCCTCGTGCGAGGACGCGGCCACCCGGGCCAGCTCGCGCTCGAACTGCGGCAGCTGCCAGGCGTCGTCGGCCGGGACGTCGGTGAGCGAGCGGACGCCGTCGCGCAGCCCGGTCGTCCAGTCGGCCACGGTCCGCGCGGCCCCCAGCGCCGTCAGGGTGCGGTCGAGCCGCTGGACCAGCTCGGCGAGCCGGCCGGCCAGGTCGATCTCGCTGCTGCCGACGTCGTCGAGCGGCAGCCCGCGGCCGAGGTGGCGGTGGTCGTCGCCGCTCATCGCGACGCCGAGCAGGATCCGGTCGAGGCCGGTGCGCCAGGTGTTGTGCGGGAACCGCTCCATGCCGAACGCCCGGCGGTCCCCGGCGTCGAGGCCCCAGCGGACCCCGGCGCGCGACACCCAGCGGGAGACCCGGTCGAGCTCGTCGTCGGCGAGCCCGAACCGGCGGCGTACCGGCTCCGTCGCGGCGAGGTCGAGCACGTCGGACGCGGTGACCCGGCCGCCGGCGAGGTCGAGCAGGTCGCCGGCGACGGCGAGCAGCGGGTTGGTGCTGGTGAGCGCGCGGTCGGCGAGCCTCACGCGCAGCCGGTGGGCGGGGTGGCCGTCGGTGGTCGCGAGCCCGAACCCGGCCGAGACCAGCGGCGCGTAGGTCTCGATGTCGGGGCACATCACGAGGACGTCGCGGGGCTCGAGGGTCGGGTCGTCCTCGAGCAGGCCGACCAGCACCTCGCGCAGCACGTCGACCTGCCGGGCCGGGCCGTGGCAGGCGTGCACCTGCAGGCTGCGGTCGGCCGGGTCGAGACGGCGGGTCGCGCGCTCGTCGTACGACGGGGCGTGGCTGGCGCGCAGGTCGTGCTGGAGCCAGCCGAGCATGGTCGTGGGCGCCTGCTCGGGGATCGGCACCTCCACGGCCGGGATGCCGTCGAGCGTGCGGCGCAGCTCGCGGGCGTCGCGGCCGAGCGAGGCGAGCAGCGGGTGGCCGACCCGCTCGGCGGAGTCGTCCTCGTCGCGGGGGACGACGCCGCCGAGGCCGGCCAGGTCGTCCCAGAGCGCCGGCGACGGCTGGGGCAGGAACAGGTGGACGTCGCGGTGCTCGCCGAGCGCCTGGAGCAGCGCGACCTCGGTGACCGGGACGCGGGTGTGGCCGAAGAGCGAGAGCCGGTCCGGGAGCGGCAGGTCCCCGCCACCCTCCCAGAGCGCGCGGCAGGTCTCCTCGTGGCGGACGTCGGGCGGCGGCGCGTCCACCTGGCCGAGCAGCCGGCGCCAGAGCTCGGGCTGCCAGCGCAGGTCGTCCGGCAGGTCGCCGTCCTCCCCCTCGCGCCAGCCGGTGACGAGCGAGGGCCGCTGCCCGGCGTACGACGCGAAGAGGCGGGCGAGCCGGATCGCGACCGAGTAGCGACGGTTGCGCCGCAGCTCCCGGTCCGCGCCCTGCCGGTCCAGGCCGAGGTGCCTGGCGAGAGTGGCGAACCGCGGGTCGTCGAGGCTCTCGTCGATGGTCGCGAGCAGCGGCCAGACCAGCCGCTCCGGCTCCCACGGGTCGTCGCGCTCGCGGCCGAGCAGCAGGCCGACGAGGGAGGGCGGGTTGAGGAAGCGGACCCCCGCGCAGACCCCGTCGCCCCCGCGCGGTCCGGTGCCGAGCCGGTGGCTGAGCCGCTGGGTGAGCCAGCGCTCGACGCCCTTGGCCGGCACCACCACGACCTCGTGGGCGAACGGGTCGTCCAGCGGCGTGGCCAGCAGGTCGCCGAGCCGGTCCGCGAGCACGTCGGTGCGTGCGGCTCGGTGGATCTGCAGGGTCACGCCGGGCACCTTACGGCGAAGCAGGGACAGGAGGGCGGCGCGTCCCTACGCTGCTGACCATGAAGCGTCTCCTCCTCCCCGTCGCCGGGCTGTCGCTGGTCGCCGGGGGCTTCGGCGCCGGCATCGCCGTCTCCGCCACCGCCGCCGACGACCCCGCGCCGATCACCGTCACCCGCCAGTCGCTCGCCGAGGTCGAGGCCCCGACCGGCGCCCCGAACCGCACCCTCGGCCTCAGCCGCGTCGTGGTCATGCCCGGCGCCGCGCTCGCCCGCCACCACCACCCCGGCTCCCAGCTCGGGTACGTCGCCGAGGGCGTCCTCACCTACACCGTCGAGACCGGCCGGGCGAAGCTGATGAAGGGCCCCGGCGACGCCGCCGAGGTCGTCAAGGTGATCAAGCCCGGCATGACGGTCAAGGTCCGCCCCGGCCAGTGGCTGCAGGAGGAGCAGGGCGAGGTCCACCGCGCCGCCAACAACGGCGAGATCCCGGTCGTCATCTACCTCTCGACGCTGCTGAGGACCGGCCAGCCGGCGGCCATCCCGGACTGACGACTCGCGGCGGTGTTGGACGGCCGAGCAACACTGGAGCCATGATCGGATTCCTCGTCGCCGGCCTGATCATCGGCGCGCTCGCCCGCCTCTTCAAGTCCGGCAAGCAGGACCTGAGCATCCTCGCGACCCTCGGCCTCGGCGTCGTCGGCTCGCTCATCGGCGGGACCGTCGCCTGGCTGATCGGCACCGGCAGCATCTGGGAGCTGAACGTCCTCGGGTTCGTGCTCTCGGTCGTCGCCGCCGTGCTGCTGGTCGGCACCGCCGAGGCCCTCACGGGCAGCAACCGGCCCCAGCAGCTGCGCTAGGTCCCGCGTTAGAGCAGCGGTACGTCGAGGCGCTCGGCCAGGTCCGCGCGGGTCGTGCCGAACGTCTCGACGACACGCACGCCGTCCGCGCCGACCTCGAAGACCGCGAGGTCGGTGTAGACCCGCGAGACACAGCCGACTCCGGTGAGCGGGTAGGCGCACGACGGCACCAGCTTCGGCGTCCCGTCGCGATCGAAGAGCGTCATCATCACGAGCACCTGCTTGGCCCCGATCGCGAGGTCCATCGCGCCGCCGACGGCGGGGATCGCGTCCGGGGCACCCGTGTGCCAGTTGGCGATGTCGCCGCCGGCGCTGACCTGGAAGGCGCCGAGCACGCATACGTCGAGGTGGCTGCCGCGCATCATCGCGAACGAGTCGGCGGAGTGGAAGTACGCCGCACCCGGCGGCTCGACCACGGGGACCTTGCCGGCGTTGATCAGGTCGCCGTCGACCTCGTCGCCGACGGCGGCGCGGCCCATGTTGAGCATGCCGTTCTCGGTGTGGAGCACCACACCGGAGTCCGCGTCGAGGTGGTCGGCGACCAGCGTGGGCTGGCCGATGCCGAGGTTCACGTAGGCGCCGGGCGGGATGTCCCGCGCGACGCGAGCGGCCATCTCGTCCTTCGACAGGCTCATACCGCCACCACCCGGTCCACGTAGATGCCGGGCGTCACGACCGCCTCGGGGTCGAGCTCGCCGACCTCGACCACCTCGCGCACCTGCACGATCGTCGTGGTGGCGGCGGTCGCCATCACCGGCCCGAAGTTGCGCGCGGTCTTGCGGTAGACGAGGTTGCCCATCCGGTCGGCCCGGTGCGCGCCGACGAGGGCGACGTCGCCCCTGATCGGGTACTCGAGCACGTAGGTCCGGCCGTCGATCTCGCGCGTCTCCTTCGGTCCGTCGGGGCCCTCGGCCAGCGGCGTCCCGACCCCGGTCGGGCAGAAGAACGCGCCGATGCCGGCGCCGGCGGCACGCATCCGCTCGGCGAGGTTGCCCTGCGGCACCAGCTCCAGCTCGATCCTCCCGTCGCGGTACAGCCCGTCGAACACCCACGAGTCCGCCTGCCGCGGGAACGAGCAGACCACCTTGCGCACGCGGCCCTCGGCCAGCAGCGCGGCCAGCCCGGTGTCGCCGTTGCCCGCGTTGTTGGACACCACGGTGAGGTCGGTCGCGCCCTGGTCGATGAGGGCGTCGATGAGCTGCACCGGCATGCCGGCCAGGCCGAAGCCGCCCACCAGCACGGTCGAGCCGTCCGCGATGCCGGCGACCGCCTCCGCGGCGGATTCGCAGACCCTCATGACACGTTCTCCAGCACCACGGCGAGCGCCTGCCCGACGCCGATGCAGATCGCGGCCACGCCGTACCTCTCCCCGGACTCCTGCAGCCGCGCGGCGAGGGTGCCGACGATCCGGCCGCCGGACGCGCCGAGCGGGTGGCCGATCGCGATCGCGCCGCCCTTGGCGTTCACGATGGCGGGGTCGATGGCCCACGCGTCGACACAGGCCAGCGACTGCACGGCGAAGGCCTCGTTGAGCTCGACCGCGCCGACGTCCTTCCAGCCGATCCCGGCCCGCGCCAGCGCGCGATCGGCGGCCTCGACGGGCGCGTAGCCGAACATCGGCGGCTCGACCGCGGACGCCCCGCGGCCGGCTATCCGGGCGACCGGATCGATGCCCAGGCCGGCGTCCTCCGACCCCAGCAGTACGGCGGACGCCCCGTCGTTGAGCGGGGACGCGTTGCCCGCGGTGATCGTCCCCTCGGGCCGGAACGACGGCCTCAGCCCCGCCAGCTTCTCGGCGGTGGACCCCGGGCGGATGCCCTCGTCGCGGATGAGGTCACCCACCGGCACGACGAGCGAGTCGTAGAAGCCGGCCTCCCACGCGGCATCGGCGAGCACGTGCGACCGGGCGGCGAACTCGTCCTGCCGATCCCGGGAGATCGCGAACCGCTCCCCCAGCACCTCGTTGGCCTCGCCGAGCGAGACCGTCCACTCCGCCGGCATGCCCTCGTTGACGAGCCGCCAGCCGAGCGTGGTCGAGACCGCGGTGACGTTGCCGGCGGGGAACGCCCGCGACGGCTTCGGCAGCACCCACGGCGCCCGGGTCATCGACTCGACGCCGCCGGTCAGCACGACGTCGGCGTCCCCGGACTCGATGGTCCGCGAGCCGACGATCGCGGCGTCCAGGGAGGAGCCGCAGAGCCGGTTGACCGTCGTCGCCGGCACCGACACCGGCAGGCCCGCGAGCAGCACGGCCATCCGGCCGACGTTGCGGTTGTCCTCGCCGGCCTGGTTCGCGCAGCCCCACACGACGTCGCCGATCCGGCCCGGGTCCAGGCCCGGCGCCTTCGCGAGCACGCCGGTGATCGCGGTCGCGGCGAGGTCGTCGGGCCGCACCTCGGCCAGGGCGCCGCCGAAGCGGCCGAACGGCGTGCGCGCGGCGGCGTACACGAAGGCGGCGGTCATGCGTCCACCGTAGGCCGCGCCGACCGATCTTCTCCAATACCGAATCTCGGTCGATTGATAAGCTGTGTGCATGGAGCTGCGCCACCTGCGGTCCTTCGCCGTGCTGGCGGAGGAGACGCACTTCAGGCGGGCCGCCGAGCGGCTGCACATCGCCCAGCCCGCGCTCTCCCAGCAGGTCAGGCAGCTCGAGCGCGAGCTCGGCCTGCCGCTGTTCACCCGGACGACCCGCCGGGTCGAGCTGACCGAGGCGGGCGTGCGCTTCGCCGAGCACGCGCGGACCGTCCTCGGCGACGTCGGGCGGGCCGCGGACGACATGGCGCTGCTCGCCTCGGGCCGCGCGGGCCGGGTCTCGGTCGGGTTCATCGGCACGGCGACGTACGACGTCCTGCCCCGCGTCGCCCGCGAGGTGCGCGCCGCCCTCCCGGACGTCGACCTCATCCTCCGGGGCGAGCTGCTGTCACCGCAGCTCGTCGCCGGCCTCCACGACCGGACGTACGACGTCGCCCTCCTGCGCCCAGACCCGGTCAACCACAGCGATCTGAGCGTCCGTCAACTGCGCTCCGAGCGGCTCGTCGCCGTGCTGCCGGCCGGCCACCGGCTCGCGCGGCGCCGCCGGATCCCGCTCTCCGCGCTGGCCGGCGAGGCGTTCGTCATGCACCCGTCCGGCCACCGCTCCTCCATCCACGACCAGATCCTCGCCGCCTGCGCCGCGGCCGGCTTCACGCCGGACCCGGTGGTCGAGGTCGGCGAGACCGCGACCCTGGTCGTCTTCGTCGCCGCCGGTCTCGGCGTCGCGCTGGTGCCGGAGCCGGTGCGCAGCCTCGGCCTCGACGGCGTCGCGTACGTCGCCCTCACCGCTGCCCCGACGGTCGGCCTCGCCCTCGCCACCCGTGCCGGCGACGACACCCCGGCCGTGCGCCGGGTCGCCGACCTGGTCGCCGCCTGCGTCGCCCGTCGAGTTGGGCAGTAGTCGCCGTCGAGTTGGGCCAAAGTTCGCGAATCAGGCCCAACTCGACGGCGAACGAGGCCCAACTCGACGGGTCAGAGCAGGCCGTCCTCGCGCAGCACCTCGGCGGCGATCCGGAACGCCGTGTTGGCGTCGGGTACGCCGCAGTAGATCGCCGACTGCAGCAGCACCTCCTGGATCTCCTCGACCGTGAGGCCGTTGCGCAGCGCGGCGCGCACGTGCATCGCCAGCTCCTCGTGGTGGCCGCGGGCGATCAGCGCGGTGAGCGTGATCATCGAGCGGGACCGGCGGTCCAGGCCCGGCCGCGTCCAGATCCCGCCCCAGGCGTAGGCCGTGATCAGCTCCTGGAAGTCGCGGGTGAAGTCCGTCGTGGCCGCGGTCGCCCGGTCGACGTGCGCGTCGCCGAGCACCTCGCGGCGGACCCGCATCCCCTCCGACGGCGAGGCCGGAGCGGGCGACTCCCCGAGCAGGTGCGAGCGCAGCAGCCGGGCCACCTCGTCGGGCGCCTCGGCCGGGGCGAGGTGGGCGACGCCGGGCAGCTCGACGTACGTCCCGTCGGCGACGCCCGCGGCCACCTCGCGCAGCCTCTCGGGGGGCGCGGCGACGTCCTCGGCGCCCGCGACCGCGAGCACCGGGACCGTGATCCGCGCCAGGGCGTCGCGGACGTCGAAGGTCGCGAGGGCGCCGCAGACCAGCGCGTAGCCCTCGTCGTCGACGTCGGACAGCGCGTGCAGCAGCGCGCTGCCGCGCTCGGGCTCGCGCTCGAGGAAGCCGGGGGCGAACCACCGCCCGGCCGACGCCGCCACCAGCGACGGCGTGCCGGACGCGCGGACGGCGGCGATCCGCTCGGCCCACGACTCCTCGGTCCCGAGGCGGGCGCCGCTGCACAGCAGGGCCGCGGCGACGACCCGGTCGGGGGCGTCGAGCAGCAGCTGCAGGCCGACGGCGCCGCCCACCGAGTCGCCGGCGTAGGAGAACGGCCCGCGCGGCTGGCCGCGCTCGGTGAGCAGGTCGTCGACGGTCCGCAGCACGCCGGCCGCCAGCTCGGCCATCGTGAACGGCTCGTCGGGCACCGACCGGTTGTGGCCGTGGCC
Source organism: Nocardioides hungaricus (assembly GCF_054782915.1). NCBI lineage: Bacteria > Bacillati > Actinomycetota > Actinomycetes > Propionibacteriales > Nocardioidaceae > Nocardioides > Nocardioides hungaricus. Next base: position 69,226 of record NZ_BAAGRO010000004.1, read on the forward strand.
GGGCAGGTCCCATGCGACCACGTCGAAGGCGTCGACCAGCCCTGGCGCGCAGGCCGACCAGAGCGTCGCGGCCGAGGTGCCGAGCGACGGCCCCAGCACCAGCAGCGGCAGCTCGGCGCGGTGGCGGGCGGCCGTCATCCGGACGGCGGTGACGCTCGGGATCACGAGGGCTCCTCCTGCCGGGCGCGGGCGACCACCTGGTCGACGTACGCGCCCGCGTCGCCGAGGTACGTCGGCGACGGGTCGTCGGTCATGCTGCGCTGCTCCGCCAGGACGCTGTCGCCGGCGGCGGCGAGGTTCGCGGCCATCCGGCCGTCGTCCACGCGCAGCCCGGAGACGAGGTCCGCGGTCTGCGACGCCACGACCAGCGTGCGCCGGACCAGGTCGCGCAGCGTCGCCCACTCGGCGTGCCAGCCGCCGTCGGCGCGGTCGTCGACCTGCGACGCGGCGGCGAGGTGCAGGGTCGCGGCGAGCTGCGGCGTGGTGAGCGCGGCGCGGCGGACCAGCACCGACAGCACCGGGTTCGCCTTGCCCGGCATCGTCGACGAGCCACCGCCCGAGCCCTCCGCCAGCTCGCCGATCTCCGGACGCGACAAGACGAGCACGTCGTTCGCGATCCGCGCGCAGGCGTCCGTGCAGCCGGCGAGCGCGTCCCCGAGACGGGTGACCGGCGCGCGCGTGGTGTGCCAGCGCGGTACGCCGGCCGGCGCCTCGCGCCCGAGCTCGACCATCGCGGCGCGGGTGCCGGCGGCACCGCCGTACTGGCCCGGGAAGGACAGGCGCCGCAGGTCGTCGTCGGCGTCGAGCACCGCGGTCAGCCAGGCGGCGACCCGGAAGCCGAAGGTGGTCGGCACCGCGTGCTGGGTCAGCGTGCGCGCCACCATCGGGGTGTCCCGGTGTCTCGTCGCGAGCGCGGCCAGCGCGGTGACGACCACGCGGAGGTCGCGGCGCAGGTCGGCGACGGCCGCCTCGGCCATCAGCATCAGCGCCGAGTCGACGACGTCCTGGCTGGTGAGCCCACGGTGCACCTCGGGGTCCTGCTCGCGCAGCCGCCGCACGAGCGCGATGACCGGGTTGCCGCCGGCCTCCGCGAGCGCGGGGTCCAGGTCCGGCACCTCGAGCTCGCGGCCGAGCCACCGCGACTCCACCTCGACCATCGCCCGCAGGAACGCGATCGAGCCGAAGTGCAGTCCGGCGCGCTCGTCGCCGGGCCAGAACAGGTCCGCCATGTGCTCAGTCTCGCGCGAAGTCGAGGAAGACGGTCTCGTCCTCGCCCTGGAGCCGGATGTCGAACACGAAGCCGCGGTCGTCGGCCTGCGCGGCGAGGCTCGGCCACTGCGGGGGCGCGGCACCGGGCAGGTAGGCACGCGTGAACAGCCGGTCGAGCAGGCCGCGGGCGAAGACGGTCAGCGCGAAGAACGGCGACGCACCTCCCGGGCGCAGCGTCGTGAACTGGTAGTGCCCGGCCCGGTCGGTCTCCGCGCGGCCCCAGCCCGTGAACGTGTAGCCGTCGCGGCGCAGCGATCCCGGCACCTGCGGGACACTGCCGTCGGGCGCGAGCTGCCACAGCTCGATCAGCGCGTCGGGCACCGGGTCGCCGGCGCCGTCGAGGACGCGGCCGTGCAGCCGGACCGCGTCCGGCCGGCCCGGCGGGACGAGCTCGTGGTCGCCGTCGTACGGCAGCGCGTAGCCGAAGAACGGCCCGACAGTCTGGCCGGGGGTGGGGGTCACTGCTCGTCCTCCTCGAACACGGTGCGGCGGCTGCCGGTGAGCACGATGTCCCAGCGGTAGCCGGTCGCCCACTCGTGCGTGGTCACGTCGTGGTCGTAGGTCGCGACCAGCCGCTCGCGCGCGGCCGGGTCGACGATCGACTGGTAGATCGGGTCGAGCGCGAACAGCGAGTCGCCGGGGAAGTACATCTGGGTCACCAGCCGCTGCGTGAACTCCCGGCCGAACAGCGAGAAGTGCACGTGCGCGGGGCGCCACGCGTTGCGGTGGTTCTTCCACGGGTACGGCCCGGGCTTGATCGTCGTGAAGCGGTACCACCCGTCGGCGTCGGTGAGGCAGCGGCCGACGCCGGTGAAGCTCGGGTCGAGCGGCGCGGGGTGCTGGTCGCGCTGGTGGATGTAGCGGCCGCCGGCGTTCGCCTGCCAGATCTCGACCAGCTGGCGCCGTACCGGCCGGCCCTCGCCGTCGAGCACGCGGCCGGTGAGCACCAGCCGCTCGCCGATCGGCTCCCCGGCGCGCTGGATGGTCAGGTCGGCCTCGAGCGGGTCGACGTCGCGCTCGCCGAAGACCGGCGCCCACAGCTCGATCCCCTCGGGGTCGGCGTGGTGCGGGTCCTTCGTGGGGTGCCGCAGGATGCTGGAGCGGTACGGCGGGTAGTCGAGCCGCGGCCGGGTCTCGACGGCGCCCGCGGCGGCGTACCCCCGGACGATCGCGTCGATCTCGGCGGAGATCTCGGCCTGCGTCCCGGTGGCGGAGTCGGAGCTGGTCACCGGCCGACCGTAGGGAGCCGGCGACGACGCTGACGACGGCTGCCTTCCGGTCAGTGGAAGGATGCCTCCCGTGGCCGGCAACACCTCGACCCCCGGCGCGACGGTCGCGTCGCGCGCCCTCGCCCTGCTCGGCGCGTTCGATGACCGCCACCGGCGGCTCGCTCTGACCGAGCTCGCGGGCCGCGCCGGGCTGCCGGTGCCGACCGCGCACCGGCTGGTCGGCGAGCTGGTCGCCTGGGGCGCGCTGGCCCGGACGCCGGCTGGTGACTACGTCGTCGGCCACCGGATGTGGGACCTCGGGCTGCTGGCGCCGGTGCAGTCCGGGCTGCGCGAGCTGGCCTCGCCGTACCTCCACGACCTGTACGGCGCCACGCTCGCCACCGTCCACCTCGCCGTCCGCGACGGCAGCGAGGTGCTCTACGTCGACCGCCTGGCCGGGCACGCGTCCGTGCCGGTGGTCAGCAGCGTCGGCTCCCGGCTGCCGATGCACGCCACCGGCGTCGGCAAGGTGCTGCTCGCGCACGCGCCCGCGGCCGTGCAGCAGGACGTGCTCGCCGGCCTGACCCGCATCACGCCGTACACCGTCACCCAGCCGGGGCTGCTCCACCGCCAGCTCGCCAGGGTGCTCCGCGACGACCACGCCACCACGACCGAGGAGATGAGCCTGGGCGCCTGCTCGATCGCGGTGCCGATCCGGCGCGGGACCGACGTGGTGGCCGCGCTCGGCATCGTCGTGCCCTCACTCAAGGACCGCGCCCGCCTGACCGGCGCCCTCCACGTGGCCGCCCGCGGCGTCGGCCGAGCGCTTTCGTCCAGCGGAAGCGGCTGATGGTCCGGCCGTCTCGACCCGATCGAGACTCCGGGCATGCGAACCCAGGTCGCCATCCTCGGCGCGGGCCCGGCCGGCGTGCTCCTCTCCCATCTGCTGGCGGCCGAGGGCGTGGAGTCCGTCGTCGTGGAGACGCGCTCGGAGGAGTACGTCGCCGGCCGGATCCGCGCGGGCGTCCTCGAGCAGTCCACGGTCGACCTGCTGAACGACGTCGGGCTCGGCGACCGGCTCGCCCGCGAGGGCGACCGGCACCGCGGCATCCACCTCCAGTGGCCCGGCGAGCGGCACCACCTCGACTTCGTCGACCTGGTCGGGCGGTCGGTGTGGGTCTACGGGCAGACCGAGGTGCAGAGGGACCTGGTCGACGCGGCGCACGCCCGCGGCCAGCGGCTCGTCTACGAGGTGCGCGACACCGCGCTGCGCGAGCTGGAGACCGAGCGCCCCTCGGTGACCTTCACCGACGCGTCCGGGATCGCGCGACGGCTCGAGGCCGACGTGGTCGTCGGCTGCGACGGCTCGTTCGGCCCGTCCCGGGCGGCCGTGCCCGGCGCCGTACGCCGGACGTGGGAGCGGACCTACCCCTACTCGTGGCTCGGCATCATGGCCGACGTCGCGCCCTCGACCGACGAGCTCGTCTACGCCTGGCACCCCGACGGGTTCGCGCTGCACTCCATGCGCTCCGCGACCGTGTCGCGGTTCTACCTCCAGGTGCCCAACGACACCGACCTCGCCGACTGGCCCGACGACCGGATCTGGGACGGGCTCGCGACCCGGCTCGGCCACGGCCAGGACGGGTGGGAGCTCGCGACCGGCGCGATCACCGACCGGAGCGTGCTGCCGATGCGGTCGCACGTCTCGCAGCCGATGCGGCACGGCCGGCTGTTCCTGGCCGGCGACGCCGCGCACATCGTGCCGCCGACCGGTGCCAAGGGCCTCAACCTCGCCGTCGCCGACGTCGCCCTGCTCGCACCCGCCCTGGTCGCACTGCTGAAGGGCGACCACGCGCTCGCGGACGCCTACTCCGACACCGCGCTGCGCCGGGTCTGGCGGTGCACCCACTTCTCCTGGTGGATGACCACGATGCTGCACGCGAGCGAGGACCCGTTCGACCGCGAGCTCCAGCGCTCCCAGCTCCGGTGGGTCGCCACCAGCGCCGCCGGCGCGGCCGGCCTGGCGGAGAACTACGCGGGCCTGCCGATCGGGTACTGAGTATTGCCGACGACGATCGACCGGTCTGGACCTGTGGTTGGAGCCACACGATCGGGGGAACGTCCCCTCCACCCGTAGGAGGAGAGACATGATCACGAAAGCAGCGAAGCTCGTACTAGCGGGCTGTGTGGCGGTCGCGCTCACGTTCACCGGCGCCACCGGCGTCCAGGCGGCGAGCCCCGACCGGTCCCCGACCAGCGACACCGGCGCCAAGGCCGCCGGCCAGTGCGCGAAGCCGAAGGCCAAGGTCAAGAAGGCCAAGAAGGCCGTCAACAAGGCCCAGAAGAAGGTCAAGAAGGCGAAGAAGGCCAAGCAGAAGGCGGACGGTCCGCAGCAGCGCAAGGCCGCCGACAAGAAGCTGAAGAAGGCGAAGAAGCAGTTCAGGGCCAAGAAGAAGGCGCTGAAGAGGGCCAAGGCCAAGCTGCGCCAGTGCCGCAACAGCCAGGGTCCCGGCGGACCCGGCGGCCCGGGCGAGCCCGCGAACCCGCTCCAGCCGGCCTGCGACGCCGGGCTGCCGCAGGCGATCTGCGACGCGTTCGCGACGCTGCCGCTGCCGACGCCCGGTGGCGGGGACAGCCCGATCCAGGCACTGTGCGACGCCGACCCGACCGGCTCGCTGCAGCCGATCTGCGACGCCGCGGGCGGCACTCCCGGTCCGGGCGGCGAGAGCCCGATCCAGCCGCTGTGCGACGCCGGTCTCCCGCAGGCGATCTGCGACGCGGCCGCCGGAGGAGCGCCCGACCCGGGCACGATCCTCGGCCCGCTCTGCGACCTCGGCCTGCCGCTGCCGATCTGCGGCGTGCTCGGAGTGAGAGCCGCGTAGAGGTTCTCGGGAGCTCGGAAGGGGTGCGCCGTCGCGTGGGGGGCGGCGGCGTACCCCTCGAGTCTCTCAGTACGTGTTGGGAAGGGGCGGCGCGCAGCAGGCCATGACCCTTGCTCAACACGTACTCACCCCGGCACCGGCTCCTTGCGGATCCGGAACCGCCGGTAGCTGTAGACGATCAGCCCGACCGCGATCAGGCCCGACGCGATCTGCGTGATGCCGGTCGCGACGCCGCCGGGCAGCCAGCTCCACTCCGGGAGCGGCCACCAGCCGGGCATCTCCGGCCCCCAGATCCACAGGACGCCGCACAAGATCAGCCCGACCGCGAGCGCGCCGGACAGCGTGATCCGCAGCGCGTTCTCGACGCTCTCCGCGGCGCCGCGCAGCGCCTGCTTCTTGATCGGCTCGACCCGGCGCTCGGCCCACTCGTACTCCTGCGAGAGGATCACCAGGCCGGCCGCCAGCATCAGCAGCCCGGGCCCGGGCAGGATCAGCGCCGCGATCCCCGCCACCACCAGCAGCCAGCCCACGACCTCCAGGACGATCCGCTTCGCGGCTGCTCCCCCAGGGAATCCCATGCCCGAAGACTGTCAGACCGGGTCAACTGGCAGGGGACGAAATGTCGATAGTCCCTGACGTTTCGGCCCCGAATCGACCGTCCTGGGGGCCCAAACGTCAGGGACTATCCCGAAGAAGAGCCGGTCAGGCGGCCAGGGACAGCTCGTCGCAGGTGACCTCCGGGTCGATGCCGGCGGGCAGGCGGACGAGCCGGGCGTGCACGTGGGCAGGGATGCCGATGCGCAGCAGGATCGCCAGCGAGCCGATGGTGGCGACGGTGGCGTAGATCAGGTTCGCGTCGACGTCGGCGAGTACGCCGTAAGCGCCGGCGACCAGGGCGTCCACGATCAGCAGCGCCCAGGCCGAGGCGGCGACGGCCGAGACGTCGTGGCTGCGCCAGGCGGTGAGCGCGGCCGGGGTGACCAGCAGCGCGACCGAGCAGCCGAGGACGACGGTCGCGACGACCGGTCCGACCCACAGCGCCGACAGGCCGGCGGCGGACACGACGACCAGCCACAGCACCGGCAGCCAGAGCCGGGCGCGCGACCCACCGCGGAGCCACGCGATCACCAGGGCGCCTACCGTGGCGGGCACCGCGACCGCGGCCGGGAGGGCGACCCAGAGCTCGCGCTCGAGGACGCCGAAGACGGTCCAGGCGACGCCGCTGATGGCCGAGTTCGCCAGGGCGGCGACGCTCACACCGGCCGCCGTGGTCGTCGCGCGCAGCTTGCGGAACTGCGGGACCGTGTAGGCGGCGGCCAGCACGGTGCCGGCCAGTCCGATGATGGTGGCGAGGTCGAGGCTCATGTTCACTCCTTCCGGCGCGGGTTGCGCAGACAAGCGACACGGCCGCCGCGCACCGGGGTGCGCGGCGACCGCGTCGGTCAGACGTATCTGGACTCGGGACTAGTCCCGACGGGAAATACTACCCGTCAATGGCGCCATAGACGAACTATCTTGCGGTCAAAGGCCATGTTCGCGGGGTGATCTCCGGCACCTCGACCTCAGACGTCCGTGATCCGGACGCCGGCGTGCGCCTGGTAGCGCCGGTTCACCGAGATCAGGTTGGCGGTGAGGGCCTCGACCTGGTGGGCGTTGCGGAGCCGACCGCCGTAGACGCCGCGCACGCCGGGGACGACGGTGCACAGGTCCTGGACCAGGTCGGTCGCCTCACGCACGTCGCCGAGCACCAGCACGTCGGTCTCGACCGAGGCGATCTCGGGGTCGTCGAGCAGCACGGCGCTGACGTTGTGGAACGCCCCGACCACGGTCGAGTCCGCGAGGATCGCCGCCGCCTGCTGCGCGGCCGAGCCTTCCTCGACCGGGAGCGCATAGGCGCCCTGCTTGTCGAAGCCGAGCGGGTTCACGCAGTCGACGACGACCTTGCCGGCGAGCTCGGCCTTGAGCGAGATGAGCAGCTCGCCGTGGCCGTCCCACGGTACGGCGACCACCACGATGTCGCCCGCGGCGGCGGCGCCCGCGTTGTCGGCGCCGCGCACGTCACCGGGCAGCTCCGTCGACAGCTGGGCCGCGGTGTCGGAGGCACGGTCGGCGCTGCGGCTGCCGATCACGACGGGGATGCCCCCCGCGGCGAAGCGTCGCGCCAGCCCACGCCCCAGCGGTCCGGTGCCGCCGAGGACGGCGACGGTCAGGCATTGGAGGGACTCGGGGAGGTTGCTCATGGCCAGCACTCTGTCAGGCCACCGGGGCGGCCGAGGGAGCTGCTCAGGGAGTGGTACCGCCCACGCCGTGCACGACCAGGTCGGCCAGCGCCCGGTAGGCGGCGGCGTCCGCCAGTCCGGACGCGGCGGAGATCCGGCCGCCCTGGATCGCGGTCATCACCTGGGCGACCGCGGCGCCGACGAACGACGCGTCGACCGGGCGCAGCGACCCAGCCGCCACGCCGGCGGTGACCAGCTCCTGCACGCGCCGCGCCGCGAGGCCGGTGTTCTCCTCGTAGATCTTCGCCGCCGGCGCGTAGGCCTGGAGGTCGGCGTAGAACCGCTCCGAGGCCGGCGCCAGCTCCGCGGCCACCGCGGTCAGGTAGACCGCGAGCCGCGCGCCGGGATCGGGCTCGGCCGCGACCTGCGCCTCGATCCGCCCGGTCGCGCGGCGGAAGAAGCCGCGCACCGCGGCCAGCACGACCTGCTCCTTGCTCTCGGCGACCCGGTAGATCGTCGTACGAGAGCAGCGCAGCCGGGCGGCGAGGTCGCCGATCCCGAACTCGAGGAACCCCTCGGCGAGGAACAGCTCGATCAGCTCGTCGAGCAGCTGGTGGCGTGGGGGTGGCACGGGGATGACGCTATCAGTACCAATCGGCGTAGTGTGGTACTCATGCCCGCCACCCGCCTGCTGCCCACGGACGAGGCCGTCGACCTGATCGGCCTGGTCCGCGCGCTCGCCGACCGCGAGCTCGCCCCGCTCGCCGCCGAGGCCGAGCGCACCGAGACGTTCCCGCGCGAGGTGTTCCGCACCCTCGGCCGCGCGGGCCTGCTCGGCCTCCCCTACCCCGAGGAGTACGGCGGTGGCGGCCTGCCCTACGAGGTGTACCTCCAGGTGCTGGAGGAGGTCGGCACGGTCTGGGCGAGCGTCGGCGTCGGCATGTCCGTGCACGCGCTCTCCTGCTTCGGCCTGGCGACCGCCGGCACCGAGGAGCAGAGGCAGCGCTGGCTGCCCGAGATGCTGGGCGGCGAGCTGCTCGGCGCCTACTGCCTCTCCGAGCCGCACGCCGGCTCCGACCCGGCCGCGATGCGCACCCGGGCCCGGCGCTCCAGGTCCGGCGACGGCGACGACTGGGTGATCTCGGGCGCGAAGGCGTGGACCACCCACGGCGGGCACGCCGACTTCTACACGGTGATGGCCCGCACCGGCGAGGGCCGCGGCGACATCTCCTGCTTCCTCGTGCCGGCCGACGCCGAGGGTCTGACCGCCGACCCGCCGGAGCACAAGATGGGCCTGACCGGCTCGGCGACAGCGACCATGCGGTTCGACGACGTCCGCGTGTCGGCCGACCGGCTGCTCGGCGCCGAGGGCGACGGCCTGAGGATCGCGCTCGCCGGCCTCGACGCCGGCCGGCTCGGCATCGCCGCCGTCGCCACCGGACTCGCCCAGGGCGCGCTCGACCACGCGGTCGCGTACGCCAGGGAGCGCGAGACCTTCGGCGAGCGGATCATCGACCACCAGGGCGTCGCGTTCCTGCTCGCCGACATGGAGGCCGCCGTCCAGAGCGCCCGCGCGACGCTGCTCCACGCCGCCCGGCTCAGGGACCAGGGCCTGCCCTACGGCCGCGAGGCCTCGATCGCGAAGCTGGTCGCCACCGACAACGCCATGCGGGTCACCACGGACGCCGTGCAGGTGCTCGGCGGCTACGGCTACACCCGCGACTTCCCGGTCGAGCGCTATATGCGCGAGGCGAAGGTGATGCAGATCTTCGAGGGCACCAACCAGATCCAGCGACTGGTCATCGGCCGGTCGCTCGACCGCGCGAGCGGCGCCCCTGTGCGCCGCGCACGCTGACCGCGCCCAGCGACCGCGCCTTCAGTACGCCGGACCACAGCCCGGCCCCGTAGGCGAGGTCGTCGAGCCGGCGACCGGCGAGACCCTCGCCCGCGTTGACGAGGACGTCGACGAGCAGGGCACTGACCACGGCGCGGCGTACCGTCCGGGAGAGCAGTGCGGCGACGGCGACCGGCGGCCACCAGTGCCGCAGCAGCAGCGCGGACTCCTGCCGCACCGACCACCAGAGTCCGCGGCCGGCGAGGTCGACGGCGAGCCGGTCCCGGCCCTCGACGTCGGGCAGCGTGCGGCGCAGTGCCTGCACGCCGCGGGCGGTGCAGGCCAGCGCGACCGGCGCCGACCACCAGCGCCGGGCGAGCAGCGCCGCGGCGGCGGCCGCCATCGCCGGCGAGAGGACGGCGACGGCGCCCTTGTCGCCGTGGCGGGAGGCGAGCGGGGCGCCGCCGGTGCCGTAGACGTACTTGCGGCCCAGCCACGCGCGCAGGGTCGCGCGGGCGTCGTGGTGCGCGACCTCGGCCGGGTCGTAGCGGACCGTCTGTCCGGCGTCGACCAGCCGCCAGACCAGGTCGACGTCCTCGCCGACGCGCATGGTGGCGTCGAAGCCGTCACCGAGTCGGTCCGTGCGCCCGACCAGGCAGGCGCTCGGGAGCCACGCGACCGCGGCACCCGGCCGCACCGAGCACCCGGTGTCGCCGAGGCCGAGCGACGAGGCGGCCTCGTCGTACCGCTCGAACCAGCGCGGCCGCTCCGACCGCGCCCGCCCCTCGATGCGGGGCGCGACCAGGGCGACGCGGTCGTCGGCGAAGTGCCGGCCCAGCCGCAGCAGGGTGGCGGCGGCGACGGTGACGTCGCAGTCGACGAAGGCGACGTACGGCGTGCTCACCGTGGCCAGTCCCGCGTTGCGGGCCCCGGCGGGACCGCCGTTCTCCTCCAGGCGGATCACCTCCACATGGGGGGCATCGGGGGTCAGCGGGATAGGGGAGGCGTCGTCGACCACCAGGCAGCGCAGGGGCCTCAGCGCCTCCAGCGCGCGGTCCAGCTCGTCGGCGCGACCGTGCACCGGCAGCACCACGGTGAGTTCGGACGGGTCGAGCGGCGCGACGTCGTCGAGCACGGGGTCGGCGAGGTTGCCGTCCAGGAGCCGGCGCGCGAGGGCACCGTCGGCGACGTCGTCGGGCAGCGCTCCCGGCCGCAGCCGGACGACCCGCATCGGCGAGCCGCCGACGAGCACGTCGCCGCGCCGTACGCCGGGCTTGAGCCGGGCCCGTACGGTGCTCATGGCCGGAAGCCGCCGTCGGCGTGCACCACGCTGCCGTTCAGCACGCCGCCCTCGGCCGAGCAGCAGAAGGCGATCGTCGCCGCGACCTCGTCCGGCTCGAGCAGCCGGCGCAGCAGTTGGTGCGACGTGAACACCTGCGGATCGGGAACGCCGTAGAGGTCGGCGGTCGCGTCGAGCATGCCAGTCCGCGTCGAGCCGGGCGAGACCGCGACCGCGGTGACGCCGGTGGCGACGAGGTCGGCGGCGAGCCCCTTCACCAGGCCCACGACGGCGTGCTTGGCGGTGGTGTACGCCGCGAGGTGGAACAGCCCGTGGCTCGCGGCCGCGGACGCGACCGCGACGAACCGGCAGCCGCTGGGGTTCGGGCCGGCGAGCATGGCGGGTACGGCGGTGGCCGCGGTGTTCCAGACGCCCCTGACGTCGACGTCGAGCAGCTCGGCCAGCTCGCCGTCGGGTGCCTCCCAGAGCGGGTGCCCGCCGGCGATGACCGCCGCGGCGGCGACCGCGGCGTCGAGGCGGCCCCAGCGGTCGAGTGCGAGGTCGACCGCGCGCTGCTGGGCCGCGCGGTCGCGGACGTCGCCGACGACATGGGCCACCTGCTCCGCCTCGGGCGCCTGCTCCAGGTCGAGGCCGATGACGCGATATCCCTGTGCCACAAGGGCGCTGACGGTCGCGGACCCGATGCCGCCGGCCGCGCCGGTGACCAGCGCGACCCTCATGAGAGGCGCTCCACGACCTCGGCGACCATCCCCTTCAGCAGCCGCTCACCCTCGGCGGCGGAGGCGCCGGCCGGGTCGCCGAGCACTCCGTTGGGCGACACGGCGGCCACGCCGCCGGCCATCAGCGCGGGGAGGATCTCGCTCAACGGCTCGGTGTTCCCGGCCTCGGCGAGCTCGCGTCGCACCGACTCCGGCCGCAGGTGCAGCATCAACGAGGTCTCGGTGAGGCCGGCGTGCAGGTCCGCCCCTGCATTCAACGCGGCCTCGGTCGCGCAGGGCACCCACGCGACGTCGTGCCCCTCCTGCACCAACAGCGCAATTGCGCCGTTGAGGGCGGCCACGTTGCCGCCGTGCCCGTTGACGATCACGACGCGGGACGCCCAGGTGCGCAGCGACCGGACCAGCTCGACCACGACGTGGGCGAGCGCCTCGGTGCCGACCGACGCGGTGCCCGGGAAGGACTGGTGCTCGCCGCTGGAGCCGTAGGGGATCGCCGGCGCCGCCCAGGCACCGACCTCCGCGGCGACCCCGTGGGCGACGGCGGTCGCGATCACGGTGTCGGTGTCCAGCGGGAGGTGCGGGCCGTGCTGCTCGATCGAGCCGACCGGGACCAGCACGAGCCCGGCTCCTGCCGTCTCGGCCGAGGTGGCCCGTCCGAGGTTCATGAGACGTGGAAGCGCTCAGGCACCAGCAGGGTCTCGGGCGTGAGCTCGTCGATCGACGACAGCCCCAGCCCCAGCAGGGCCGAGTCGATGCCGCTGCGGAGGATGTCGAGCACGTTCTCCACGCCGGCCTGGCCGTTCGCGGCCAGCCCCCACAGGTAGGCGCGGCCGATGAGCACCGCCCGCGCACCCAACGCCAGCGCCTTCACGACGTCGGAGCCGCGGCGCACGCCCCCGTCCATGAGGACCTCGACCTGGTCGCCGACCGCGGTCGCGATCGGGTGCAGCAGCCGGATCGCGGCCGGCGTACCGTCCAGGTTGTTGCCGCCGTGGTTGGACACCGAGATCGCATCGACCCCCGCGTCCACGGCCCGGCGGGCGTCGTCGACGCGCGCGACGCCCTTGAGCACGAACGGCGTCCCGCTGATCTCACCCCACGTCGACCGCATCCACGCGACGTCCGCCCAGGACGGCGGCGGCGTGGTCACCCACTCGTAGTAGGCGCCGAAGAACGTCGGCCCCTTCATCTCGCCGGCGGGTGCCAGGTTGGGTGCGGTCAGGTCCGGGATGTGCCGGGGCCCGAACTGCCGCAGCCACCTGACCTTCGTGACGACCTGGGGAGCCATCCGGATCATCGCCTTGAGGTCGACCCTCTCGGGGATCTCGGGGCTGCCCCAGTCGCGGCCCGTCGAGAACGACCAGTCCAGCGTGGCGATCAGGCCCACGGCACCCGCACGATGGGCGCGCTCCATGCGCTGCGCCATGACGTCGCGGTCGCCGGTCCAGTACATCTGGAACAGCGTGCGCGGGCACGCCTCGACGACCTCCTCGACCGGCTTGGACGCGAAGTTGCTCAGCCCCATCAGGGTGCCGCGCGCGTCGGCCGCGCGGGCGACCGCGACCTCGCCGTCGGGATGCACCGCCTGTACGCCGGTCGGGCTGATCAGCACCGGCAGCGACACCTCGTTGCCCAGCACCGTCCGGCTCATCGCCCGCTCGGCGTGCTGGCCCGCGACGTGCGGGAGCAGCCCGAGCTCGGCGAACGCGGCCTGGTTGTCGCGCACCGTCTGACCGCGCTCGGAGCCGGCCAGCAGCGCGGCGTACACCGGCGCGGGCAGCCGCTTCTGCGCGCGCCGCTGGGCGACCGCGACCGACTCGAACCAGGGGTTCTGCCTCCAGGGGCTCTCTGCCCACTTCGGTCGAGTCACGGCACGAACCCCGCCAGCGGGCTCTCCGCGCAGTCGCTCACCGGAGGCCGAGAAGGGGGCCGCGTCATCAGCTTGAGCATCACGGGCTGGTTGCGCGTCGGCGTCGCCTTCGAGTGGTCCTGGCTGGCGGCCGGGATGCTGCGCGCGCCCTGCTCGACCAGCTGGCTGAGCGCCAGCTCCCCGTACCCCTGCACGCATTCGGGGTCCGGGCCGTCGAGCGGCAGGCCGGTGAAGAACTTCGCGGCCATGCAGCCGCCGCGGCAGGCGTCGTAGTGGGCGCACTGCGTGCACGCCCCACCGGTCTGCGGCGAGCGCAGATCCGCGAACAGCGGCGAGTCCTGCCAGACCCGGCCGAAGCCGCCGCCGGTCAGCACGTTGCCGGCCAGGAAGCTCTCGTGGATCGCGAACGGACACGCGTACACATCGCCGACCGGGTCGATCAGGCACACCACACGCCCGGCGCCGCAGAGGTTGAGGCCGGGCAACGCTCCACTCCCATCAGTGGGGCCGAACCCGGCGAGGTGGAAGAACGAGTCGCCGGTCAGCACGTTGTCGCCCCGGGCGAGGAGCCAGTCGTAGAGCTCGCGCTGCTGCTCCGGCAGCGGGTGCAGCTCGTCCCACACGTCGGCCCCACGACCGCTCGGGCGGAGCCGGGTGAGGCGCAGCGTCGCGCCGTACTCATCGGCGAGCGCCTGGAACTCGTCGAGCTGCCCGATGTTCTGCCGGGTGCAGACGACGCTGATCTTGGCGTCGGTGAAGCCCGCGTCCTTCAGGTTCTGGAGCGCGGTGATCGCGGTGTCGTACGAGCCCGGGCCGCGCACGTAGTCGTTGACCCCGGCGGTCGCGCCGTCGAGCGAGATCTGCACATCGACATAGTCGGTGCTCGCCAGGAGCCGGGCGCGCTCGGGGGTGATCCGCACGCCGTTGGTCGAGAACTTCACGCCGACCTGATGGTCCACGGCGTACTCCAGCAGGTGCCAGAAGTCCGGGCGGATCGTGGGCTCGCCGCCGCCGATGTTCACGTAGAACACCTGCATCCGCTGCAGCTCGTCGATCACCGCCTCGCACTGCTCGGTCGTGAGCTCGCGCGGGTCGCGCCGGCCGCTGCTCGAGAGGCAGTGCACGCATTCGAGGTTGCACGCGTACGTCAGCTCCCAGGTCAGGCAGATCGGCGCGTCCAGCCCCGACTCGAAGTGCTCCACCAGCCTCATGCCGCGCTCCTGCAGATCATGGCGGACTCGGCGAGGCCCTCCAGGGCGGAGAGGTACACCGGCCACGACTCCTCCGGGACACCGGCCGCCACGAGAGCGGACCGGACCGACCCGTCACCGTCCGCGGACCCCAGCCCGCGGACGACGGCGACCAGCTCGGGGCGCTTGAGGAAGACCAGCCTCCGGTTGCCGAAGTGGTAGGCCAGCGCCCCGAACGGCTCCGGGCGCAGCGCCACCGACGGCGACAGCGCCCAGGACTGATCCAACCAGGGCTCGTCCAGATTCATCAGTAGACGCCGCACATGCCGTCGATGGACACCTCTTCGATCAGGTCCTCGGCAACGAGCTCGTCGGCGCTGGTGGTCTCTTCCGGGTTCATGGCAGCCTCCTGTCGGATGTGGTGCCGGACACACTAATGGCATCCAGCGCCAAAAAGATAGGATGGGGTCATGCGCAGTCGGGGTCGGCCGGTCGCGACCAGCCACGCGGCGATCGAGCGCGTGGCGTTCCGGCTGTTCGCCGAACGCGGCTTCGATGCCGTGACGATGGCCGACATCGCCGCCGAGATCGGCGTCGGCCGGCGCACGCTGTTCCGCTACTTCGAGTCCAAGAACGACATCCCGTGGGGCCAGTTCGACCGCACCCTCGACGGCTTCCGCGCCATCCTCGCCGGCCAGCCCGCCGACCTCCCGCTGTCCGAGGCGGTCCACCGCAGCGTGGTCGCGTTCAACGACTTCCCCGCCGACGCCTCGCCCAGCCACCGCGACCGGATGCGGCTGATCCTGGAGACCCCCGCTCTCCAGGCCCACTCCGTGCACCAGTACGCCGCCTGGCGGGCCGCCATCGCCGATCACGTCGCCGACCGGCTCGGCCTCGACCCCGCCGACCTGCTCCCCCGCACGGTCGGCAGCGTCTCCCTGGCGCTCGCCCTCTCGGCGTACGAGAGCTGGCTCGCCGACCCGGACTCCGACCTCGCCCTACTGCTGGACGAGGCGATGTCCGGCCTGCGCGACTACCTCGGGTGAGCCTCGCCCGCCGGGATGACGAGCGAGGCGGCTGCCCCGGCGACGCAATTGCGCCGGAATGGCAGTCCGGGCGCGGCAGGCACTGCCATAGCAGCGCAATTGCGCCGACATGACAGCCGGACCCGGGCAACCACTGCCACAACAGCGCAATTGCGCCGAGATGGCAGTCGGGACGGCCTAGCCACGGCCCCACGACCAGCACGCATGGCGTCCGGGAGGAGAAGGCCGGGGACGATCAGGTCGCGATGAAGAGGATCTCGTCGCGGCCGTACTCCATGCCGGGGTGCTCCGCGGCGAGGTGGGCCTGGGTCAGCTCGACGAGCTCGTCCTCGTCCTTCCCGCGGATCGTCTCACCGCAGGGACAGGTCAGCCGGGTCTTCATGCGGCCAGCGTAGAACGGTCAGCGTAGAGCGGCCGGCCGCCTTCAGCGTTCCCTTAACCCACCCTCGCCGGGGGCTGCCGACCGACCTACAGTGAGGGCATGGCCGAGCCGACCGAGGTCCTCCGCGAGCTGTGGGACGCCGACCGCGCGACCGACGCCGCGGTCGAGTTGGACGACGCGACGCCGGCCAAGGTCTGCAAGCGGATGCGCGACGTCACCTTCGACGGCATGGCCGAGCCCGGGACCGACCTGCGCCAGGCCTGGCGCGACCGGCTCGCCCGCGAGGGCAAGCTCGGCACCGGCGAGACGATCCGCGACCTGGTGCTGGGCCGCGAGCGGGGATGACCCGGCCCGGGAGCGTCGCGGAGCTCACCGACGCGCTCCGCACCGACGGCTACCTCGCCGATCGCGGCCTCGCCACGGCGGCGTACGTCGCCCTCACCCTGGACCGGCCGCTGCTGCTCGAGGGCGAGGTCGGCGTCGGCAAGACCGAGGTCGCGAAGGCGCTGTCGCGGGTGCTCGGCCGCCGGCTGATCCGGCTCCAGTGCTACGAGGGCATCGACACCAACCAGGCGCTCTACGAGTGGGACTACGCCCGGCAGCTGCTGCAGATCCGCGCGCTGTCCGAGCGCAGCCTCGACGACGAGGCCGCGGTGGACGCGCTGTTCGGGCCGAGGTTCCTGCTGGAGCGGCCGCTGCTCGACGCGGTGCGCGCGGGCGATGGGGCGGTGCTGCTGGTCGACGAGGTGGACCGCGCGGACGACGAGTTCGAGGCGTTCCTGCTCGAGCTGCTCTCGGACTTCCAGATCACCATCCCCGAGATCGGCACGGTCGCGGCCGAGCGGCCGCCGCTGGTCGTGCTCACCTCCAACCGCACCCGCGAGCTGCACGACGCGCTGAAGCGGCGCTGCCTCTACCACTGGGTCGACTACCCGCCGTTCGAGCGCGAGGTCGAGATCGTGCTGGTGCGCGAGCCCGGCGTGTCCGAGACGCTGGCGCGCAAGGTCGTGGCCGCGGTCAACCGGCTGCGCGAGCTCGACCTGGCCAAGGCCCCCGGCGTCGCCGAGACCATCGACTGGGTGCGCACCGTCGGCGCCGTCGGCGCGACCGACCTCGACCGCGAGACGGTCGAGGACACCCTCGGGGCGGTGGTGAAGGACCGCGACGACCTGGACGTGGTCCGCGAGCGGGTGCACGAGCTCTCCGGTGGCTGACGGTGGCTGACCCGTTCCTCGAGACGCTGGTCGGCTTCGGCCGCGAGCTGCGTACGGCGGGCGTGCCGGTCGGCACCGGCGACATCCGGACCTACTGCGCGGCGATGGAGCCGCTCGACCCGACCGACCTGATGGACCTCTACTGGGCCGGCCGCACCACGCTGGTCAGCCGCCGCGAGCACCTGCCCGTCTACCACCGGGTCTTCCGCGAGTGGTTCCTCGGCGTGCCGGGCGAGCCCGACCAGGCGCGGCCGTTCGACCGGCCCGAAGCCGCCGATGCCTGGGCGAGCCTCCAGCTGCCCGAGCCCGAGCAGGCCGGCGAGGAGCGCGAGCAGGAGGAGGCCCGGACGGGCCTGGTCGGCTCCGACGTCGGCACGCTCCGGCACAAGTCGTTCACCGCGTGTACGCCGGAGGAGCTGGCCGCGCTGCGCCGGATCATGCGCACCGTGCGGCTGACGCCACCGCGGCGGCGCTCGCGCCGCACCATGCCGGCGCCGTCCGGGCGGCGACCCGACCTGCGGCGTACCGTCCGCGAGGCGATGCGCACCCACGGCGACCCGGCCACGCTGCGCTGGCGCCGCCGCCGCGAGCGGGTCCGGCCGCTGGTGCTGGTGCTCGACGTGTCCGGGTCGATGGCCGACTACTCCCGCGCGCTGCTCCAGTACGCCCACGTCACCGCGCGCACGGCCAGCCGGGTCGAGGTGTTCTGCTTCGGCACCCGGCTCACCCGGATCACCCGCGAGCTCGAGCACCGGCGTCCCGACGAGGCGCTGGACCGGGCCGCGAGGGCGGTCTTCGACTGGGAGGGCGGCACCCGGATCGGCGCCTCGCTGGACGCGTTCGTGCGCGACTTCGGCCGGCGCGGGGTCGGCCGCGGCGGCATCGTGGTGATCTGCTCCGACGGCCTCGACCGCGGCGACCCGGCGCTGCTGGAGTCCGCCATGCAGCGCCTCTCCCGGTTGAGCCACCGCGTCCTCTGGCTCAACCCGCACGGCACCGAGCCCGGCTCGCTCGGCATGACGGTCGCGGCGCCGTACGTCGACGAGGTGCTGGCCGCCCGCAGCCTGGCCGACCTCGAGGAGTTCGCGCGGAGGCTCGGGTGATCCGGCTCGGCTCGCTCGCGGGCTACCCGTTCGACGGCCCGCGCGTGCTCGCCGGCTGGTCGGCCCCGGCGGTCGCGGCGGTCTACGCGATCCTCTACCGGCCCGACCCGGGCCGCGAGCGGTACGCCGTCGTCTACGTCGGGCATAGTGAGGACCTGTCGGCCGAGGGGTTCCCGTTCCGCCACCCGGCCGCGCCGTGCTGGGTCGAGCGCGCCGGCGGCAGGTACGGCGTGCACGTCGCGACCTACCAGATCCCCGGCGGCCTGCCCGGCCACCGGGCGCAGCTCGTCGACGAACTGGTGTCGGTCTACCGGCCGCAGTGCAACGAGCGGCAGTACGACGCCACCTGGCGCGAGGAGTGGATCGGGCGTCAGCGCCCGACCGGCTCGTAGCCGACGGTCTCGTGCAGCCGCGACCGGCGGCGCCCGGACGCCGGTGCCGCCGGCGGCCGCTCGGCCGTCGGGGGCTGGTACGTCGCGCCGGCGACGATGCCCTCGGCCATGCCGTACAGCAGCGGCAGCGCGCCGGCGACGACGCCGCCGGTGCGGTTGATGTGCTGCAGGCCCGGCATGATCGGCTCGGCGTTCGCCTCGATCCGCCACACGATCTCGGCGCACTCCTCGAGGTTGGCCGCGATCCGCATCAGCTGGGTGCCGACGACGTAGAGGTAGATCGCGAGCCCCGCGATCAGCAGCGAGATGTCGACGACGGTCAGCACGACGAGGGTGGTCACGTCCGCACCTTCCCGAGGACCCGGCCGAGGAACAGGTGGTGCTCGAGACCCTCCGCGAGCACCGCGTCCACCCCGGCCGCGGTCGTGGCGATCAGCGCCGTGTCGTCGGTGTTCCGCTCCGCCTCGAGCAGCGTCGCCTTCACGGCCGCGACCCGGCGGTCGATGGTGCGCACCTCGACCACCAGGATCGTCAGCAGCGCCGCGACCGCGAGCACGACGACGAAGCCGCCGATCACGGCGCCCCACCACAGGCTCTCCTGGGTGTCGGTCAGCATGACGGTCATGGTCACCCTCCCAGCCGCTTCCGGCCGCGGCCCAGCCCCGCGACGATGGTGGTCGCGCTCTCGATCGTGGTGTTCAGCCCGGCCAGGCCGGCGGTGTGCTCCACCGACCTCCGCAGCGACGCGTCGATCTCGGCCGCCTGCCTCCCGATCCGGTGCGCCAGCAGCAGGATCGGTACGACGAGCGCGACGACGACCAGCACCACGACGATGCCGATCGTGTACCCGATGGCCCATCCGGTAGTCATGGCTACACCCCCTCGCAGAAGTCGCGGACCGGCTGGAGGCTGGCGTTCACGGCGGCGACCGAGGCCGGCACGGTCGCGGTCCGGTCGGCGACGACGCCGACCCCGCCGATCACGCCGTCCAGGGTCCTCCGGACGGCGACCAGGTGCCCGATCACGCGGATCAGGCCGAGCGCGGCGGCGGCGATGATCAGCGTCGCGAGCACGACGGTCACCCAGGCGACGGCGGGCATCAGCCGAGCAGCTTTCCGACCGACCCGGCGTACCGGACCGCGCCCTGCGCGACCGCCTCGACGGTCGCGCCGGTCTCGGCCAGCGTCTCGGGCACGCCGTCGAGCTCGCCGGCGAGCGCACCGCCGCCGGCGAGGATGTCGTCGGCCGCCCCGCGGATGCGCTCCAGCGCGGCGAGCACGCGGTTGAGCAGCGCCACCAGCACGGGCACGACGACCACCAGCAGCACGATGTTGCCGATCCACCACAGCATCAGCGACTCCTCAGCTCGGGTTGGTAGGGCAGGAAGAACCGGCGGAGGACCCGCATCAGCGCCATCCGCGCGGCCTGGAGGCCGATGCTCAGGCCGCTGGCCGGCCTGGCGGTGGCGCTGACCGACTCGCCGCGCTCCAGCGCGTCGATCCGGGCCCGGGCGTTGGCGGCGAACTGGCCCATGAGCACGGTCGTGACGTCGGAGATCATGCCGCGGCCGTACTGCGCCGCGGCGCCGGAGAGCTGGAGGTCCTGCTCGAGGCGCACCCGGGTGCCCGAGCCCGCCGGCGTCAGCACCGCGGTGACCCTCATCGCCGCCTGGCCACGGCCCTTCTTGTCCGCGCCGGAGGCGTCGATGACCATCCGCTTGGTGGCGTCGTCCCGCTCGACGATGCGCGCCCTGCCGTCGAACTCCAGCTTGACCGGCCCCATCCGGATGCCGACGCCGCCGCCGTAGGTGTCGTCGCCGAGGTCGTCGGTGAGCTCGGCGCCGGGCAGGCAGGCCGCGACCTGCGGGACGTCGCCGAAGAACGCCCACACCTTCTCGACCGGCTGGCCGACCTCGAATTCGTTGCTGAGCAGCATCAGGCGTGCCTCCTCGTGCCGAGGCCGTCGCGAGCGTCGTCCAGCGCGTGGGCTGGCAAGGCGCCGGCGCGAAGGCATACCGGTGTTGTCTGTCGAGCGACGGCAACGCTGCCAGCGTGCGCGATGGGCGGCGCGTAGCAGGTCGGGGCGCGGGGAGTCACGTCTGGGCCTCCTGGGGGGCGAGGAAGGCGTCGCGGCAGCCGACGCAGCAGAAGTGGTACGTCGCGCCGTCGCGATCGACCGGGAAGTGCGCGTCGTCGGCGGGCACCCTCATGCCGCACACCGGGTCGAGGGCGTCGGGCGTCTCCACCACCGGCAGCGGCCGGCGCACCTCCTCCACGGCGCCCCCTTCCACGGCGAAGCCTCCCGCCGCGCGCACCTGCACCAGCTCGGCGAGCACCGACACCGCGATCTCCTGGTGGGTCGTGCGGCCGAGGTCCAGCCCGACCGGCGTACGCACCCGGTCGAGGAGGTGCCGCGGCACGCCGCGCTCGGCCAGGTAGCCCAGCACGGCCTCGCCCCGCCTGCGGGAGGCGACCAGCCCGACGAACGCCGGCATCGCGGACGCCGCGTGGCGCACCGCGTCCTCGTCGCCGTGCCCCTGGGTCGCGACCACGACCACCGACCGCTGGTCGACGTCGGCGCTGGTGAAGTCCGCACCGTCGACGAGCTCGGCGCGCCAGCCGAGCGTGGTCGCGAGCTCGGTCAGCGTCCGCGCCATCGGCGACCGGCCGACGACCGCGAGGCGCACCGGCGGGTGGACGGGCTCGACGTAGATCTGCAGCGCACCCTCGCTCTGGCAGGACATCGGGATCGCGATCATCCCCTCGGGCAGCACCAGCTCCTCGCTCGCGCCGAGGTAGAGCAGCCGCGGCTCGCCGTCGCGGATCGCCCGCTGGGCCTCGCGGATCACGGTCGGCTCGGCGCACGCGCCGCCGATCCAGCCGTGGATCCGCCCGTCGGCGGTGACGAACGCGCGCGAGCCGATCTGCCCGGACGACGGCGCCTGCCGCCACACGACCGTGGCGACGGCGTACTCCCGGCCCTGCAGGTCGGCCGTGAGCTGGTCCTCGGTCATCGGTCGGTCCTGATCGGCGGGGCGCCGGAGACGTCGCGGCCCTCGGTGAGCGCCTCGTGGACGCGGTCCGGCAGCAGCGGCATGTCGACGTTGCGCACGCCCGCACCCTTGAGCGCGTCCATCACGGCGTTCACGAACGCCGCCGGTCCGCCGACGGTCGCGCACTCGCCGATGCCCTTGGCGCCGATGGGGTGGTGCGGGCAGGGGGTGACGACCTCGTGCAGCTCGTAGCCGGGGGTCTCCCACGCGGTCGGGAGCAGGTAGTCCATGAAGTTCGAGCCGATGCAGTTGCCGTCGGCGTCGAAGGTGATGAACTGCATGCTCGACATCGCGTAGGCCTCGGTGAGGCCGCCCATGATCTGGCCCTCGACGATCATCGGGTTGATGCGGACGCCGCAGTCGTCGACCGCGACCACGCGCAGCACGTCCCAGACGCCGGTCTGCGGATCCACCTCGACGGTGACGATGTAGCAGCCGAACGGCCAGGTGAGGTTGGGCGGGTCGTAGTAGGCGTTGGCCTCCAGGCCGGGCTCGAGGCCGTCGGGCATGTTGGCGTACGCCGCCATCGCGCACTCCTGGATGGTGACGCCGCGGTCGGGGGCGCTGCGGACGTAGAACCGCCCGAGCTCCCACTCGACGTCCTCCTCCGACACCTCGAGCAGGTGCGCGGCGAGCTTGCGCGCCTTGGCCTTCACCTTGCGGGCGGCCATCGCGACCGCGGCGCCGGCGACCGGCGTGCTGCGCGAGGCGTAGGTGCCCATGCCGAACGGCGCGGTGTCGGTGTCACCCTCCTCGACCACCACGTCGTCGGCCGGGAGGCCGAGCTCGTGGGCGACGATCTGCGCCCACGTCGTCTCGTGGCCCTGGCCCTGCGTCTTCGCGCCGGTGCGCAGGATCGCCTTGCCAGTCAGGTGGACCCGCAGCTCGGCGGAGTCGAACATCTTGATGCCGAGGATGTCGTACTCCCGGCTGTTGCCGGCGCCGAGCGGCTCGGTCATGCAGGAGATACCGATGCCCAGCAGCCGGCCGCTCTTGGCCGCCTCGGCCTGCTCCCGGCGGAAGCCCTCGTAGTCGATCGCCTGCAGCCCGACGTCCAGGCACTTGGCGTACTGCCCCGAGTCGGTGAGGAAGCCGAACGGCGTCCGGTGCGGGAAGTCGTCGTCGCGCACGAGGTTCATCCGGCGGAACTCCGCCTGGTCCATGCCCAGGTCGTCGGCCGCGGCCTGCACCATCCGCTCCTGGAAGAACATCGCCTCGGTGACGCGGAACG
This sequence comes from Nocardioides hungaricus, assembly GCF_054782915.1. Classification (NCBI taxonomy): domain Bacteria; kingdom Bacillati; phylum Actinomycetota; class Actinomycetes; order Propionibacteriales; family Nocardioidaceae; genus Nocardioides; species Nocardioides hungaricus. The sequence continues at coordinate 92,137 of NZ_BAAGRO010000004.1, forward strand.
AGCAGCGGTAGGCGACGCCGCCCGGCGCCTTGTTCGTGTAGACGCCGCGCGCGGTGAGGTGGGCCGCCGGGATGTCGTAGCAGGAGAACGCCGAGTGCATCAGGCCGATCTTGAACTTGCTCGGCTGGGCGTCGCCGAAGAACGCGCCGTGGTCGGAGTCGGTGTGCATCCGGACGCCGAGGATCCGGCCGTCGCGGCGCAGCGCCATCTCGCCGGTCAGGTAGACGTCGCGGCCGAAGCCGGTCGAGATCAGGTTGCCGCTGCGGTCCTCGATCCACTTCACCGGCCGCTCGGTGAGGATGGAGGCGAGGATCGACATCACATAGCCCGGGTAGACCGGCACCTTGTTGCCGAAGCCGCCGCCGAGGTCGGGCGACACGATCCGGATCAGGTGCTCGGGCAGCTCGGCGATCAGCGCGACCGCGGCCCGCACGATGTGCGGCGCCTGCGTGGTCATGTAGACGGTGAGCCGGCCGGTCGCGCGGTCGAAGTCCGCGACCGAGCCGCAGGTCTCCAGCGGCGAGGGGTGCGAGCGCGGGTAGTGCATCTCGATCCGGGAGACGACGTCCGCCTCGGCGAACGCCCGGTCGGTGCCGTCCCTGTCGCCGACCTGCCACTCGAAGCAGACGTTGTCGGCCTGGCCCTCCTTGTCGTCGCGGATGACCGGCGCGTCCGGCGCGAGCGACTGGGTCGGGTTGACGATCACCGGCAGCGGCTCGTACTCGACCTCGATCGCCTCGCACGCGTCCTTGGCGATGTAGGGGTCGTCGGCGATGACGCAGGCGACCTCCTGGCCCTGGAACCGCACCTTGTCCGTGGCCAGCACGGCCTGGGTGTCGTAGCTCAGCGTCGGCATCCAGGCCAGGTTGCGGGTCGCCATCATCTCGCCGGTCAGCACCAGGCGTACGCCGGGGACGTCCCACGCCTTCGACACGTCGATGCTCTTGATCCGGGCGTGCGCGAGCGGGCTGCGCAGGATCTCCAGGTGCAGCATCCCGGGCAGCACGACGTCGTCGATGTAGTGGCCCCTGCCGCGGATGAAGCGGTCGTCCTCGACGCGCTTGCGGCTCGCGCCCATCCCGCCGATCTTGATCTCGTCGAGCGCCCGGCTCACGGGCTCGGCCACCGGCTCGGTCGCGGTCACTGCGCCGCACCGCCGTTCATCCTCCGCGCGGCCCAGAGGACCGACTTCACGATGTTCTGGTAGCCGGTGCAGCGGCACAGGTTGCCCGACAGCGCGAACCGCACCTCGTCCTCGGTGGGGTCCGGGTTCTCGTCGAGCAGCGCCTTCGCGGCGAGCATCATGCCCGGCGTGCAGAAGCCGCACTGCAGGCCGTGCTCGTCCTTGAAGCCCTCCTGGATCGGGTGCAGCTCGCTCGGGCCGGCGAGCCCCTCGACGGTGGTGACCTCGTGGCCGTCGGCCTGCACCGCGAGCATCGTGCAGCTCTTCACCGGCAGCCCGTCGACGAGCACCGTGCACGCGCCGCAGTTGGTCGTGTCGCAGCCGGTGTGGGTGCCGGTGAGCTGGAGGCCCTGGCGGAGCAGGTGCGCGAGCAGCAGCCGCGGCTCCACGTCCGCGGTCCGCGCGCGGCCGTTGACGGTGATCGTGACCCGGCGGACGGGTACGTCGTCGCCCGCTGCCGCGGGCACTTCCTCGAACAGCGTGCTCATGCAGCGGCCTCGCTCTGGGTGACCCGGGTCAGGAGCCGGGTGACGAAGGTGTGGACGACGTGGCGCTTGTACGCCGCGCTGCCCCGGTGGTCGGAGTTGGGCCGGGCGGCCTCGGCGGCGAGGTCGGCGGCCCGGGCCACCGCCTCGGCGGTGAGCGCCGCGCCGACCAGCGAGTCGGCCGCGGCCCGGGCGTCGATGGTCCGGCTGCCCACGCCGGTCAGCGCGATGCCCGCCCGGACGACCCGGTCGCCGCTGAACTCCAGCGCGACCGCCGTACCCGCCGTCGCGAAGTCGCCGACCCGGCGCTCGAGCTTGAGGAACCCGCCGGCGACGTCGCCCCGCGGCGCCGGCAGGACCGCCTCGACCGCGATCTCGTCGTAGGCCAGGACGTTCTGGAAGGGGCCGGTGACAAAGTCGCCGATCGGGATCGTGCGCCGTCCGGAGGGCCCCTGCGCGACGACGTGCCCGCCGAGCGCCGTGACCACGGCCGCCCAGTCGCCCTGGGGATCGGCGTGGCAGAGCGATCCGACGAGTGTGCCGCGGGTGCGCACGATCGGGTCCGCGATGAGCGGCGCCGCCGCGGCCATCGTCGGCTGGACGCGCGCGATCTCGGCCGAGCGCTCGAGGTCGCGGTGCCGGCACAGCGCGCCGACCCGGATGCCCCCGTCGGCCGCGACCTCGAGGTGGTCGAGGCCGGGCAGGCCGTTGACGTCGACGAGCAGCTCCGGCGCGGCGAACCGGAGCTTCATCAGCGGGACCAGGCTCTGCCCGCCGGCGAGCACCTTGGCCTCGCCGGCCCCCTCGTGCAGCAGCCCGATCGCCTCGCCGAGCGAGCGCGGCGCCTCGTAGCGGAACCGGGTGGGGTACACCTCAGCCCCCCTCGGCCGGCGCCGCCGGGTCCGGGATCGCCACCGGCAGCGACTCGACGTCGGTGGGGTCCGGCCGCGGCTGCTGGTGCGGCGGCCACGGCCCGGCCACCGGCTGCCCGGCGACCTTCATGAACTCGACCAGCTCCGGGAACGCCCAGACGGTGGGGCTCTTGCCCGCCCCTGCCCTCTCGACCCGGGGTGCGTCCTCGATGAGCTCGTACATGCGCGGGTTGCCCCGGCTGTGTCCGTCCGACTCGATCGGCACGGCCCGCCTCCTCGCTTCGCGTGGTGGCGCCACTGTGCTCCCGGTCACAGGCCCCGGCAACAGCGGATCAAGGGTTCGCTTAGGTGGTCTCGCCCGCCGTCCGGGTGGGACGTCATACGGACGGTGGAAGGGGACACACTGTCCGTATGACGTCCCGGCGGGGCGGGCGGGAGGGCTCAGGCGGCCGCGGGTCGCCAACCACCCCCACGGAGTCCGTCCTCGATCTGGGCGAAGAACTCGCCGGGGCGCAGCCGCAGCCCCAGGAGCGGGAGCCGCAGGAACGTCTCCCCCTGGAGCACCACGGCGTTCTGGCGCAGCGCGTCGCCGACGACGTTCTCTGCCCAGGCGTGGTGGATGCCGTCGATCTCCAGCACCAGGCCGTACGCGGGCCAATACAGGTCGAGGTAGTAGCGGTTGCGTCCGTCCCTGCGCAGCACCTGCCGGGCCGGCGCCGGCAGGCCCCGCCGCCGCAGCTCGCGGACGACGTCGATCTCCCCCAGCGAGCGCGCGCCGTCGAAGAGCTCGTTGACGACCTCGTGCAGGAGCAGTCGCCGCTTGTCCCTCCGGATCCGCAGCAGCTCCGAGCCCAACTCGGTCACCGGGACCAGACCTTGCTGGACGGCGATCGTGAGAACGTACGTCGCCTCCCGGTCGGTGCGCGCCCACAGCGCCGCCCGGACGGCGGCCGTCGCCGGGCGAGTGCGGGGGATGCCCACGCGGACGGTGTCGGCGGCGTCCCACCGCCGGGTCTGCCTGATGTTGAACCGCCGGTTGCGGCGTACCCGTGCCCCGCGCGGCACGGACACCCGGACCCGCTCGATCTGATAGCGCTCGAGCCCGGCCGCGATCAGGGCCGAGCCACCGTCGAGGCACGCCCTCGGTCCACCCTGGAAGACCGCGCCCCACATCTCGCCCGCCTCGGAGAGCCCGGCGTTGTGCAGCTGGACCGACTGGTCGCCGACCAGTCGCCAGCGCCCGCCCCGCACCTGTCCGGTGATCTCCCAGCGGGTGATGCCGAGCCGGTAGAGCTGTGGCCGCGACAGCACGCCACCCTGCCCGGCGGCGAGCTCGCGTGCGGCGGCGAATCGCCGGTCGTCGTACGACGGTCCTCGTGGCATGCTCCGACCCTCCACCGACGGCGCGTCCTCCGCGCCGCTCCCGGCCCGGTCTGGGGATGCTCCGACGCCGACAGCCACCTGTGGACGCCATCTGGCCCCCTGCCCGGCCCGCCGCCCGCCGGACGTCATACGGAGGGTGGAAGGGGACACACTGTCCGTATGACGTCCCGGCGGGGCGGGGCGGGAGGGCTCAGCTCCAGAGCGTGACGTGCACGGCGGGCTTGAACCGGCCGTGGGTGACGCCGCGGCCGCGCAGCATCGCCTGGGTCGCGCGCGGGGTGGTGACGAACCGCGCCATCTCCTCGGCTGCGGGGGTCGCCTGCTGGCCGCCGAGGATGGAGATGTTCCACGAGCCCTGGCCCTGCACCGGCCGGCCCGGCACCCGGACGAGCGCGCCGGCGGCGAGGTCCTGGGCGACCGCGAACGCGACGGCGAGCGTGACGCCCCGGCCCCGCTTGGCCTCCTCGAGCGCGGCGGCGTGGCTCTGGAAGATCTGCTGCCGCTCCTCGGGTACGCCGATGCGGTGGAGCAGCCCCGGGATGACCCCTGCGTCGTCGGCGGCCGACGGGCCCAGCAGCCAGGTCTGCTCGCGGAGCATCGCGAGACCGGGCTGCCCGCGGGTGAGCGGGTGGTCGGGGCCGACCACGGCGAGCACCTGGTAGTTGAGGAACAGCCGGCTGTCGAGCGCGCCGTCGGCGGTCGCGGGCCGGGGCCCGACGGTGGCGTCGACGGTGCGGGTGAGCAGCAGCTGCTCGAACTCGCGCGCCCGGTGCACGCTGAGCTCGACGTCGAGGTCCTGCGCGCGGTCGGCGAAGAGGCCGATGAGCCCCGGCGCGGCGTACTCCGCGAACAGCGAGGTCGTCGCGAGCCGCAGCATCCGGCGGCCGACCCCGGCCTCGCGCACCTCGAGCACGGTGCGGTCCTGGAGGCCGAGCAGCTCGACGGCCCGGCTGGCCAGCCGCAGCCCGCCGGGGGTGAAGGCGAGACCGGACGCGGTCCGGTTGAAGAGCTGGTCGCCGAGCTCCCTGCGCAGCTGGCCGACGTGCAGCGACACCGCGGCCTCGGAGACGCCGAGGTCGGCCGCCGCGGCCTTCACCGAGCCGAGCCGCACCACCGTCGCGAATGCGCGGAGCTGGGTCGGCGTCACGAGCCCCACCTCGCCAGCAGCGCCCGGTAGTCCGCCTCGGTGTCGACGTCGGCGGGCACGTCGGCGTCGACCGGTACCGTGACGAGCGAGGAGCCCGCGGCATCGACCAGCCCCCACACCGCCTTGTCGCCGTGCAGCGTCGCCAGCCGGTCGAACAGCCCGCGGCCGAGCCGGAACGGGTGGCCGAGGCCGTCGCGGTAGCGGCACACGGCCAGGTCCGCGTCGACCGACGCCACCGCGCGGACGGCGGAGGGAGAGACCTCCGGCTGGTCGCCGAGCATCAGCACGACGCCCGCGGCGGAGGGAGCGATCGCGGGCAGGGACGCGACGATCGAGGACGAGCAGCCCGCCCCGAAGCCCGGGTTGCGCACCACCTCGACGCCGGACAGGTCGACGGTCGCGGCGACCTCGTCGGCCGCGCCGCCGATCGCGACCACGACCTGCCCGAAGCCGCAGGAGCGCACGACCGACAGCGTCGCGTCGAGCAGCGTGCCGTCGCCGAGCGGCAGCAGTTGCTTGGGCCGGCCGAGCCGGCTCGATCCGCCGGCCGCGAGGACGAGGCAGGAGACGCCGGTGAGGTCAGTGAGGTGGCGTGGCACGGCCGTGCATCGCCTCCCACACTCGAGACGGGGTCAGCGGCATGTCGGCGTGCCGCACGCCGTACGGCGCGAGCGCGTCGATCACCGCGTTGACGACCGCGGGCGGCGAGCCGACGGTCGCGGACTCGCCGACGCCCTTGGCGCCGATCGGGTGGTACGGCGACGGGGTGACCGTCATGCCGGTCTCCCAGTCGGGCACCTCCAGCGCGGTCGGGATCAGGTAGTCCATCAGCGAGCCGCCGAGGCAGTTGCCGTGCTCGTCGTACCCGATGAACTCCATCAGCGCCATGCCGATGCCGTCGGCGAGGCCGCCGTGGATCTGGCCCTCGACGATCATCTCGTTGATGCGCGTGCCGCAGTCGTCGACCGCGACGAACCGCCGCACCCTCACCACGGCCGTGCCCGGGTCGACGTCGACGACGCAGATGTAGGCGCCGTACGGGTAGGTGAGGCTGTCGGGGTTGTAGGAGACCTGCGCGTCCAGCCCGCCCTCGACGCCCTCGGGCAGGTCGTCGGCGCCGTGCGCGCGCATCGCGACCTGCTGGATCGTGACGCCGCTGTCCGGCACGCCGCGCACGTCGAAGCGCCCCCCGGAGTCGGACTTGGTCCACTCCAGGTCCTCGGGCGCCACCTCGAGCATCCCGGCCGCGATCAGCCGCGCCTTCTCCCGCACCCGCCGCGCCGCGATCACCGCCGCGGCGCCGGACACCGGCGTCGAGCGGGAGCCGTAGGTGCCCAGGCCGTACGGCGTGTTGTCGGTGTCGCCGTGCACCACGTCGACGTCGTCGGGGTGGATGCCGAGCTCCTCGGCGACCAGCTGCGCGAACGTCGTCTCGTGCCCCTGCCCCTGCGTCTGCACCGAGATCCGCACCACCGCCGATCCGGTCGGGTGCACCCGCAGCTCGCAGCCGTCGGCCATGCCGAGGCCGAGCATGTCCATGTCCTTGCGCGGCCCGGCGCCGACGGCCTCGGTGAAGAAGGAGACACCGATCCCCATCAGCTCGCCACGTTCCCGCCGCAGAGCCTGCTCGGCCCGCAGCTCGTCGTACCCCGCGATCCGCAGCGCCTCCTGCATGGTGGCCGCGTAGTCGCCGGAGTCGTAGACCCAGCCGGTGCGAGACGTGTACGGGAACTGGTCGGCGCGGATGAAGTTGCGCATCCTCAAGGACACCGGGTCCATGCCGAGCTCGGCGGCGAGCAGGTCGACCATCCGCTCGACCAGGTAGACGGCCTCGGCGATGCGGAACGAGCACGCGTAGGCGACGCCGCCGGGCGCCTTGTTGGTGTGCACCGCGGTCATCGAGCAGTACGCCGCCTCGAGGTCGTAGCTCCCGGTGAAGACCCCGAAGAAGCCACCTGGGAACTTCCGCGGCGCGGCCGTCCCGTTGAAGGCCCCGTGGTCGGCGAGCACGTGGCTGCGCAGCGCGAGGATCCGCCCGTCGCGGGTCGCGGCGATCTCGCCGGTCATCACGTAGTCGCGGGCGAAGCCGGACGCGACCAGGTTCTCGGTGCGGTCCTCGGTCCACTTCACCGGCCGGCCGGTGAGCATCGAGCCGACGATCGCGCAGACGTAGCCGGGGTAGATCGGCACCTTGTTGCCGAAGCCGCCGCCGATGTCGGGGCTGATCACCCGGATCCGGTGCTCGGGGATGCCGGCGAACATCGAGTAGAGCGTGCGGTGCGCGTGTGGCGCCTGGGTCGTGGCCCACAGCGTCAGCCGCTCCTCGACCCGGTCGTAGTCGGCGACCGCGCCGCAGGTCTCCAGCGGCGCCGGGTGCACGCGCGGGAACACCAGCTCCTGCTCCACCACGACCTCGGCCCGCTCGAAGACCGCGGCGGTCGCGGCCGCGTCGCCGGTCTCCCAGTCGAAGCAGTGGTTGTCGGCCTTGCCGGCCACGTCGTCGCGGATCAGCGGCGCCTCCGGCTCGAGCGCCCGGCGTACATCGACGACCGGCTCCAGCACGTCGTACTCGACGTCGATCAGCTCGAGAGCGTCCCGTGCGGCGTACCGGTCCTCGGCGACGACGAACGCCACCTCCTGCCCCTGGAAGCGCACCTTGTCGGTCGCGAGCACGGCCTGGACGTCGCCCGACAGCGTGGGCATCCAGGCCAGCCCGCGCTCGGCCAGCATCGCGCCGGTGACGACGGCCTTGACCTTCGGGTGCGCCTCGGCGGCGAGGGTGTCGACCGAGACGATCCGCGCGTGTGCGACCGGCGAGCGGAGTACGGCGAGGTGCAGCATGCCGGGCAGCGCGATGTCGTCGAGGTAGCGGCCGCGGCCGCGCACGAACCGCCGGTCCTCCTTGCGGAGCATCCGGCCGTGCCCCATCGGGCCCCGATCGACCGTGGTCACGACTCGATCCTCCCCTCCGGGTGCTCGGCGGCCCAGCGCACCGACCGCACGATCGAGGCGTAGCCGGTGCACCGGCAGATCTGGCCGGAGATCGCCTCGCGGATCGTCTCCTCGCTCGGGTCGGGGTCGCGGTCGAGCAGGGCGCGCGCGGACATCAGCATGCCCGGCGTGCAGAACCCGCACTGCAGTCCGTGGCACTCCATGAACCCCTGCTGCACCGGATCGAGCACCCCGTCGTACTCCAGGTCCTCGACGGTGCGCACCTCGTGGCCGGCCGCCATCGCGGCGAGCACCGTGCACGACTTCACCGGCTCGTCGTCGTAGAGGACCACGCAGCTGCCGCAGTTGCTGGTGTCGCAGCCCCAGTGCGTGCCGGTGAGGCCGAGCTCGTCGCGCAGGAGGTGCACGAGCAGCAGCCGCGCCTCGACGTCGCGGGTCACCGGCTCGCCGTTGACGGTCAGCGTCACCTCCATGCGGCCACCCGCTCCCACGCCGTGCGGAGGGTACGCCGGGTGAGCTCGCCGGCCAGGTGCCGCTTGTAGTCCGCGCTCCCCCGCCCGTCGGTCACCGGCCGGCAGGACTCGGCCGCGATCGCGCCGGCGGCCGCCCAGGCGTCCTCGCTCGGCGCCATGCCGCGCAGCGCGGCGGAGACCGCCGGGATGCCGGTCGTGTTGGGGCCGACCGCGGCCAGCCCGACCCGGGCGTCGGCGATCGCGTCGCGCTCGTCGACCCACAGCGCGGCGCCGGCCGCGGTGACCGCCCAGTCGCCGGCCCGCCGGTCGACCTTCGCGTAGGCGCTGCTGCCGCGCGGGCGCACCGGGATGCGCACCTCGATCAGGATCTCGTCGTACCCGACGACGGTCTGGTAGGGCCCGAGGTGGAAGTCGTCCATCGACACCACCCGCTCCCCGCCCGGGCCCCTGATCAGGCAGCTCGCGTCGAGCGTGGTGCAGACCGAGGAGAGGTCCTCGGACGGGTCGGCCTGGCAGAGCGCACCGCCGAGCGTGCCGCGGTTGCGCACCGGCGGATCGGCGATCACCCGCTCGGCGTCCCGGAAGATCGGGCAGACGCTCGCCAGCTCGTCGGAGTCGAGCAGCTCGCGGTGCCGGGTCATCGCCCCGATCCGCACCTGCGTGTCGCCGATGTCGATGTAGCCGAGCTCGTCGTGCAGGTCGTTGATGTCGACGAGGTATTCCGGGTTCGCCAGCCGCAGCTTCATCATCGGCAGCAGGCTGTGCCCGCCCGCGATCAGCCGCGCCTCCTCACCCAGCCGGGACAGCAGCCCGATCGCGTGCTCGACGCTGGCCGCGCGCTCGTACTCGATCGGCGCCGGGACCTGCACGGGCCGACGGTACCGCGCCGCCGCCGCTTGTAACGCCCGGTTACCCACTCTTCCCACCAGGTTGCAACACCGTGGGAACAAGCAGTAACCCGGCGTTACAAGCGCGAGAGAGCTCAGCCCCGCGCCGCCTCCAGCGCCGCGGCGACCCGGCGGTGGGCCGCCCAGATCTCCTCGGGCAGATTGCCAAACTGGCGCAAATGCGCCGCGCGGAAGCCCATCTCCTGACACCACCGCTCCACGTCGATGGCGAGGACGGCGTCGAGGTCCTCGTCGGCGATGTCGAGGCCGTCCAGGCGCAGCTCCTCCCGCGTGGGGAGTACGCCGACCGGCGTCTCGCGCCCGGAGACCAGGCCCTCCTTGAGCTGCACGAGCCAGAGCAGCGCCCGCAGGTTCTCGCGGTAGCCGGGCCAGCGGAACCGGCCGTCCTCGGGGTCGCGCTGGAACCAGTTGACGTGCGCGAAGACCGGCGGGTTCGTCGCCGCGCCGATGATGCGCAGCCAGTGCGCGGCGTACTCGCCCTCGGAGTAGGCCATGAACGGCCGCATCGACATCGGGTCGTAGCGCAGCTGCCCGTCCACGCCCTCCGCGGCGAAGGTCGCCTCCGCGCCGAGCGTCAGCCCGTCGTAGACGCCCTCCGCGAGGTCGGTGATCGCCCGGACCAGCGGCTCGCGGTCGCTGGTGCGGCCGCCGAAGATGATCGCGTCGATGGGCACGCCGGCGGGGTCCTCGTAGTCCGAGGCCACGTTCGGCACGTTGGCCAGCGACGTGGTGAAGCGGCTGTTCGGGTGCGCCCACGGCGACCGGTCCTCGGGCGAGCGCTCGGAGATCGGCTCGCCCCTCCAGTCCCGCCAGCCGGCGACGTCGGCGGGCGGCTGCCTGGTGCGGCCCTCCCACCAGACCTCGTGGGTGTCCTCGTTGTAGGCGACGTTGGTGAAGATCGCGCCGGAGCCCGGCCGGATCGAGTCCAGCGCGGTCGGGTTGGTCCGCTCGTTGGTGTCCTTGGCGACGCCGAAGACGCCGTTCTCCGGGTTCATGCCGTAGACCCGGCCGTCCTCGGGGTTCACCCACAGCCAGGCGATGTCGTCGCCGTAGAACTCCACCCGGTAGCGGTCGCCGAGCGCGTCCGGCGCCAGCGTCATCGCGAGGTTGGTCTTGCCCGACGCGCTCGGGAAGCCGCCGCAGACGTGGTACTTCCTGCCGGTCTCGTTGTCGACGATCCCGAGCAGCATGAACTGCTCGGCCAGGAACCCGCGCGAGGCCCAGCCGTCGTAGCAGGCCTGGCGCAGGCCGTGCGCGATCTTGCCGAGCAGCGCGTTGCCGCCGTAGGAGGAGCCGAAGTGCAGGATGGTCCGCTCGTCGGCCACGGTGACGAAGTAGCGCTGGTCCTCGGGCGTGCCCTGCCCCAGGCTCTCCAGGTCGCCGGTCACGTGGACCGCGCGCACGAAGCTGTCGGGGTCGTCGAGACCGTCGACGTACGCCGCGCCGACCCGCGCCATCCGGATCATGTGCAGCACGACGGTGCGGCTGTCGGTGAGCTCGACGCCGGCGGCGTACCGCTCGAGCGGCGAGCCCGGCGGCGCCATCAGGTAGGGGATGACGTACATGGTCTTGCCGGCCGAGGCGCCGCGCATCCGGTCGACGAGCATCGGCTTCATCTCCGAGGCCGGCCGCCAGTTGTTGTAGACGCCCCTGTCGGCGGGGTCGTTGGTGGCGACCACGGTGCGCTCCTCGGAGCGCGCGGTGTCCTTGTGGTAGCTGCGGGAGTAGTAGAGCCCCTCACCCGCCGGCAGCAGCTCGCCGGCGTCGAGCGCCTCCTGCACCAGCCGGGCGTCGTCAGCCGCGTCGACGACCTCGATCCGCTCCGGCTGGGTGATCTCCGCCCAGTGCGCGACGTACTCGCGCACACGCGGGTTCTTCAGACCTGCCTCGTCGAGGACCGCCTGCACATCGACCATGAACAGCACACCTTTCGGCCAGCACGCCCGGGTGGGGGCACGCTACCGAACGTCGCGGGCGCCCGCGCCGCGGGGTGGGGCCGAAGGTCGGCCGAGCCCGCGCCGGGTCGGGAAGTCCGCGGGCCTCCGCTCGGCGAAGGCGGCCAATCCCTCGCGCGCGTCGTCCGAGGTGAATGCCCTCTGCCCGTACAGCGCCTCGGCGTGGAACGCGGCCTCGGCCGGCATGTCGGAGAGCCGGAGGACGCTCGACTTGATGACCTCCAGCGCGGTCCCGCTCCGCGAGAGCAGCCGATGCGCCAGCTCCAGGGCGGCGTCGACGACCTGACCGTGCGGGACCACGCGGTTGACCAGCCCCATCCGGAGCGCCTCGTCCGCGCCCACCTGGTCGCCCAGGAGCATCAGCTCCATGGCGTGCGCGTAGGGGACCTGACGCGCCAGCCGGGTCAGGGTCCCGCCGGCGGGGACGACGCCGACCCCCGCCTCGGGCAGCCCGAAGCGGGCCCGGTCGCTGGAGACCCGGAGGTCCGTGGACAGCATCAGCTCGAAGCCGCCCCCGAGGCAGAGCCCGTTCACCGCGGCGATGACCGGCTTGAAGAGGCTGGTGTGCTTCTGGTGGGCGCCGTCCCAGCGGGAGATGTCGAACCGCCCGTCGGCGAGCGCCGGGATCGACTCGTGCAGGTCGGCCCCGACGCAGAACGCCCGGTCGCCGGCGCCGGTGACCACGACCACCCCCACGGCGGCGTCGTCGCGGGCCCGGTCGAAGGCGGCCGCCAGCTCGTCGTACATCCGCAGCGTCAGGGCGTTGAGCTTGTCCGGCCGGTCGAGGGTGACCAGGGCGACGCCGGCGTCGACGCCGTAGGTGACGGCACTCATCGGATCGCGCCCGCGGCCCGCAGCGCGCCGATCCCGGCGTCGTCCAGTCCGCACGCCAGGCGCAGGACCTCGGCGGTGTGCGCGCCGAAGCCCGGCGCCAGGCCACGCGGCGACGCGGGTGTGCTGCTGAGCTTCAGGGGCGAGCCCACCATCCTGAGCCGGCCGAACGCCGGGTAGTCGACGTCGACGACCATGTCGCGCGCGGCGATCTGCGGGTCGCCGACGACCTCGGCGATGTCCTTCACGGCACTGAGGGGGACCAGGTCGCCGGCGATCCACTCGAGCTCGGCCTTGGTGCGGTCCGCGAACCAGCGCTCGACGACCGGCTTCACCTGCGCGGCGTACGTCGCCTCGTCGAACCGCTTGGCCATGGTGTCGATCGCCGGGTCGTCGGCGAGCTCCGGCTGGCCGAACAGCTGGCAGCTGAGCCGCCAGAACTTGTCGGTGTAGCCGCCGAAGAAGACGTAGCCGTCCTTGCACGCGAACAGCTCGTAGGGGCGGACGAACGGGTGCTGGTTGCCCAGCGGCTCGGCGAGCTTGCCGGCCACGGTGTAGGAGACCACCGCGTTCTCGGTGAGGCTGAGCACGGCGTCCTGCTGGGAGATGTCGACCAGCTGCCCCTCGCCGGTCCGCTCGGCGTGCCGGAGCGCGGCGAGCGTGCCGATCGCGCCGTAGAAGGTCGCGGCGAGGTCGCCGATGATCGTGCCCACGCGGATGGGCGGCTGGCCGGGCAGCCCGTTCATCGACCACAGGCCGCCGGTGGCCTGGGCGCTGTTGTCGTAGGCCGGGCGCCGGCGGTACGGCCCGGTCTGCCCGTAGCCCGAGAGCGCCGTGTAGACCAGGCGCGGGTTGACCTCGCGCAGGGCCTCGTAGCCGAGGCCGAGCCGGTCCATGGTCCCGGCCCGGAAGTTCTCGACCAGGACGTCGGCGCGCGCGGCGAGGCCGCGCAGGACCTCCTTGCCGTCCTCGGTGCCCAGGTCGAGCGTGATCCCCAGCTTGTTGCGGTTGAACTGCGCGAAGAAGGCGCTGAACTCCTGGCCGTCGCCGGCCGCGAGCATCGGCGGGAACGCGCGTGTGTAGTCCGGGTCGGACGGGTGCTCGACCTTGATCACGGTCGCCCCGAGGTCGGCCAGGATCATCGAGCAGAAGGGCCCCGCCACCACCCGGGTGATGTCGAGGACGACGACGCCGGCCAGGGCGCCCGGGCCTCGATCTGTGCCGCCAGAGAGCAGCGCGGCGAGCTGCTCGGCGAACCCGGGGTCAGCCATGGCGACGCAGCTCCGCCAGGACCTGCTCGGCGACGTCGACGCGGATCGCCCGGCCGGCGACGATGCGCCGCACCACGGCGTCGATCTCCTCGGGCCGGGCTCCGGCGGTCACCGCGACGTTGCGCGCGTGCAGCGACATGTGGCCGCGCTGGATGCCCTCGGTCGCCAGGGCGCGGAGTGCGGCGGCGTTCTGGGCCAGCCCGACCGCGAGGACGATCGCGGCCAGCTCGGAAGCGGTGCCGACGCCGGTGATCGCGACGTTGGCCCGGGCGCCCGGGTGGACCCTGGTCGCCCCGCCGACCAGGCCCACGGGCATCGGCAGCTCGAGCGTGCCGACCAGGTGGCCGTCGGCGGTCGCCTCGAACCGGGACATCGAGGTGTACCGGCCGTCGGCGGAGATCGCGTGCGAGTGGGCCCCCGCCTCGACCGCGCGGGTGTCGTTGCCGGTGGCGAGGACGACGGCCGTGACGCCGTTCATGATCCCCTTGTTGTGCGTGGCCGCCCGATAGGGATCGGCGACGGCGAACTCGGCGGCGTCGATCATGTCCTCGACGACGTCGGCACCGCCGAGCAGGTCCCGGTCGAACGTCGCCGAGACCCGGGCGATCCGCCGGTCGGCCTTGTTGGTCAGGATCCGCAGGAGCGTCCGGCCGCCGGCGATCTCGGCCACCCGCGGCGCGACCGCCTCGGCCATGGTGTTGACCGCGTTGGCGCCCATGGCGTCGCGCACGTCGACGACCAGGTGGACGACCACATAGGTCTGCCGGGACGAGACGACCTCGCGCACCAGGACCTCCCGTACGCCGCCGCCGTGCTCGACCAGCGCCGGATCCTGCGCGTCGGCCAGCGCCATCAGCTCCGGCCCCGCCGCGAGGAGCCGGTGCCGCGCGCCCGCCGGATCGGGGACGTCGAGCACCTGGATCTGCGCCTGCATGAGCGGGGGCGTCGCCGAGGTGACGAAGCCCCCGTGCCCGCGCGCCATCCGGGCGAGGTTGCTGGCCGCCGCGACCACCGACGGCTCCTCGGTGGCCATCGGCACGAGGACGTCTCGCCCGTCGACGACGAAGTTCGTGGCGATGCCGACCGGGATGCCGAGCACCCCGACGACGTTCTCGACCATGTGGTCGGCCTGGTCGAGGCCCAGGCCGTGCTCGGGGTCGAGGGCCCCGAGGTCGGCGACGTCGCAGCCGGCGAAGTCCGCGACCGCCGCGCGTCGCTGCCGGACGTCGAGGTCCCGGAACCGGCTGATCCTGCTGCTGCTCATCGCGCTCCCTCCCGGGGATCGGGGTCGCGCGGGGGGATCCCGCCCGCGCGCATGGCGGCCGCGAGGACCGGGTCGCCGTGGACGTCGTCGGGGTCCTCGAGGCCGCGCAGCACGCCCTCGTAGTCCTCGGCCGGCTTGTCCTGGCTGAGCTTGGCCTTCGCCACCACGCGCTCCGGGGCCAGGCGGAAGCCGACCACCGCGGGAGCGAGCCGGGCGGCGTACGCCGCCACGTCGCTCATGCGGAACGGCCGGGGTCGCGCCGACTCGAAGTGGTCGACGGTCCGGTCCAGCACGTCGTAGGTCGCCGCGGCGTCGAGCACCGTGAGCCGGCCGTGCAGGTGCACGGTGACGTAGTTCCACGTCGGCACGTACGGCCCACCGGCGTACCAGCCGGCGCTGACGTACCCGTGCGGACCCTGCACCACGACGACG
This sequence comes from Nocardioides hungaricus, assembly GCF_054782915.1. Taxonomy (NCBI): domain Bacteria; kingdom Bacillati; phylum Actinomycetota; class Actinomycetes; order Propionibacteriales; family Nocardioidaceae; genus Nocardioides; species Nocardioides hungaricus. The sequence continues at coordinate 107,293 of NZ_BAAGRO010000004.1, forward strand.
ACCTCGCACTCCCCCACCTGGTGCGCCTCCGCGTCGGTCCGCGCCAGGTGCCCGACGATCTCGACGCCCGAGGCATCCGGCGCGGGGATGGCGGGCAGCGGGGACACCACGAGCCCGTCCGACGTGGCGCTCACCAGGGTGACCCACGGATGCCGGGCGACCAGCCGCAGGACGTCCTCGTCGCCGCCGGTCCACGCGTACTCGGGCTGCCGGAGCATCAGGCGTGCTCCCGGCGCGAACGGCTCACATCGACGGCCATGGCGAGGGCGAACGCGGCGAGCAGGAGCACCGCGAGGCCGACGACCAGGCCCCGTCCGGAGAGGCCGGCGACGCCGACCAGCACCGCGCCCAGCCCGAGGACCGTCACGACCGCCGCCGCGATCTTGGGGTCGTCGCCGACGACGAAGTCGTACCAGAAGCGGCCGAAGCCGCGGACGAGCCTGCCGATCCGATCCATGGGTCAGACCTCCAGTGCGACGGGCGAGGGGACGGCGGCGAGCCGGCGGAAGCGCCGGACGAGGGCCTGCGACAGCGCCCACCAGGCCAGGAGGAGTACGCCGAGAGCGAGGTCCTCGCCGGGCCACTCCAGCGGTTCGGCCGACGCGCCGAAGGCGCCCAGACCCTCCAGGGACCAGAAGGTGCCGAACGTCGCGAGCAGCAGGCCCACGACGTACTTGAGCAGGTTCTCGGGCACGTTCGACAGCGGCTTGTGGATCGCTACGCCGGCGACGAGCACGACGACGGCCGCCACCAGCGCCGCGGTGACCGCGACGGGCATGCTGCTGGCGCTGAGGCCGAAGGTGATGACGATGAAGACGATCTCGACCCCCTCGAGGAACACGCCCTTGAAGGAGATGACGAACGCGAACCAGTCCAGGCCGAGCCGGGTGTCGGTGCCTCCCGCGCGCGACGCCTCCGTGGTGGCCCGGAACTCCTCCGCCTCGTCGTGCAGGGCCTTGAGCCCGCTCGACCGCAGCACCGCCTTGCGCAGCCACTGGAGTCCGAAGACGAGCATCAGGCTGCCGACGACGAGCTGCAGTGCCGCCTCGGGCAACCAGGTCGCGAGCGAGTAGCCGACCACGGCGGTGAAGACCACGAGCGCGACCAGCGCCGATGCGACCCCCGCCAGCGTCGATCGCCAGCCTCGGGTGAGGCCGATCGCGAGCACGATCGTCAGCGTCTCGACGAGTTCGACGATCGCGGCGATGAACACCGTCGCGGCGAGGGCCCATTCCGCAGAGGTCAGCACGCGACGATCGTCGCCAACCCGGACGGGGCCGAGGCATGTGGGACGCGTCAAAGTTCGGGAGCCGGCCTTGTCGGGACCGTCATCGACCGTCGGCGGCCACGCTCGACGGGGACGTCCGCACCTCGTGAGCGCAGCCTCTCCTTGCTTGCGGGAGTCCGCTCCGACGGCTCCCATGACGCCCATGACCACGGCACACGGCACCGACGAGATCGGCCACACCCACGTCGACATCTCCGGCGGCTGGCTGCGCGCGGCGACCTTCGGCGCGATGGACGGGCTGGTCACCAACGTCTCCCTGGTCGCGGGCGTCGGCGCGGCCAGCGGCTCCGCCACGGCGGTGGTGACCGCCGGCCTGGCCGGCCTGGTCGCCGGCGCGTTCTCGATGGCGCTCGGCGAGTACGCCTCCGTCTCGACCCAGAACGAGGCGATCCAGAAGGAGGTCGCGGTCGAGGAGCGCGAGATCCGGGACAACCCGCGCGCCGAGATCGCCGAGCTGGCCGACATGTTCGTGGACATGGGCATGACCGAGCGGACCGCCGCCACGGCTGCCGACGAGGTGCACCGCGACCGGCGCCGCGCCGTACGGCTGCACGTCACCCAGGAGCTCGGGCTCGACCCCGAGGAGACCGCCAGCCCTACGACCGCGGCGATCTCGTCGTTCCTCATGTTCTCCGTCGGCGCGATCGTGCCGCTCCTCCCCTACCTGCTCGGCCGGCCGTCGCTGCCCGGCGGCCTGGCCGCCGGGGGCGTCGGCCTGCTGCTCGCGGGGGCGGCCGCGTCGGCCTTCACCGCCGCGTCGTGGTGGTGGGGCGCGCTCCGCCAGCTGGGGTACGGCGCCCTGGCCGCCTCCGCGACGTACGTCGCCGGGCTGCTGCTCGGCGTCGGGCTCCTGCCGTGAACGCCCGCCAGCCGGGGCCGTGCGTCACTACGATGCCTCGATGGAGAGCTCGCGACGCGAGGCCCGCGGCGTGACCGCCGCCGACCTGGTCGTGATCGGGGCGCCCCTGCAGCTCTACCCCGGGTGGCTGCCGGCGGCGCCGCGCACGATCACGGGCAACTGCGTCATCCACGACGTGGGGGACGAGGTGCCGGACCACCCCGGCGGGGTGCTGCTCCTGGTCGGCGCGCGGCCCGGCGACCCGCTCTCGGTCCCGACGATCAGCGCGGCCGGTGCCCGGGAGTTCGCGTGCGTGGTGGTCAAGGCGCGCGGCGACGACCTGGGCGAGGTGATCGCCGCGGCCGAGGCAGCCGGCGTGGCGCTGATGGTGGCGCCGGACGAGACGTCCTGGCGTGACGTGGACCGGCTGGTCAGCGCGGTCGTGGACGCCCAGGGGTCGTCGACGCCGGCGTACGCCGAGGTCCGGCCCGGGGACCTGTTCGCCCTCGCGAACGCGATCGCCTACAGCGTCGGCGGCGCGACCTCCGTCGAGGACCACAACGGCCGGATGTTCGCCTACTCCAACCTCCCCCACCAGAAGATCGACGACATCCGGCTCCAGAGCATCACCGAGCGCCAGACGCCGGTCCGCGAGGGCGACGCCGAGAACTACCTGCGCGTGCGCAACGCCGACAAGCCGCTCTACTTCAAGAGCCCGCAACCCGAGCTCGCGAGCCGCCTCGCCGTCCCGGTGCGCGCCGGGGACGAGCTGCTCGGCACGATCTGGGTGCTCGACGGCGATCCGCCGCTGCGCAAGGGCGCCCGGCAGGCCCTCGAGGACGCCGCGACCGTGGCCGCCCTCCACCTCCTGCAGATCCGCCAGCAGGAGGACGGCCGGCGGTGGAACCGCGGCGAGGTGCTGTCGCAGCTCCTCGCCGGACGGATCGGACCGGCCGTCGCCTCGGCGCTCGTGGGCCTGCCGGCCACTACGCCGACGACGGTCCTGGCCATCTCGGCAGCCGACGCGGAGTACGCCGACGAGACGCCCGCGCTCGGACTGGCCCGGACCATCAATATGATCAACCTCTACTGCGAGGCCTGGCATCCCCGGGCCATGGCGACCTCGGTGGACGACCGCATCTACGCAGTGCTGCCCGCCCACAAGGCGTCGGCGCGCGGCCGGACGCCGGCCGGCTTCGCGCGCGAGGTCTGCGACACCGTGCGGCGTACCACCGGCGTCACCCTCCGCATCGGCGTCGGCCCCACGGCCGACGCCCTCGAGGGGCTGGCCGAGAGCCGCCGCCTCGCCGACATGACGCTCGCCGCCCTCCTCCGCGCCGGCGACGAGGACGCCGTCGCCACCATCGCGGACATGCGCAGCCGGGTCATGCTCGACGAGCTCGCGGACGGCGGCGTCCTGGACCTCTCGCTGCCCGGCGACCCGCTGGCCGCGATCCGGCAGCACGACCGGGAGCGGCGGACGACGTACTGCGAGTCGCTGCTCGCCTACCTCGACGCCTTCGGCGACACGGCGAGCGCGGCCAAGAGCCTCAACGTCCACGAGAACACCCTGCGCTACCGGATCCGGCGCCTCCCCGAGCTCTTCGACCTCGACCTCAGCGACCCCGAGATCCGCCTGGTCGCCTGGCTGCAGCTCCGGCTGGACCGCGACTGACAGCGGAACCTCTTATCCTCCGCCACAAATCGGCCCCGCGAAACTTCGTGCCGGCGACGAAGATCCGAGGTGCGCCGCGCCCCTAGCGTCCCGGCCATGCACCGTCCCCTGCTCGACCTGGTCATCGAGAACGCCGACCTGGTCACGCTGGACGAGCGACGTCCGCACGCGCGCCGGATCGGCATCCTGCACGGCCGGATCGTCGGGCTGGACGAGCAGATCGACGGCTGGGACGCGGTCGACCGCGTCGACCTCGACGGGGCGTGCGCAGTGCCCGGCCTCATCGACGCCCACACCCATCTCGAGCTCACCGGGCAGACGCTCACCTCGCTCGACATCGGCGGCTGCGCGACCACGGACGCCGCCCTCGGCGCCATCGCAGACGCGGCCGCCACGCTCGCCGAGGAGTGGGTCGAGGTGACCGGCTACGACCACCGCGTCCTGGGTCGCCACCTCACCGCGGCCGAGCTCGACGCGGCGTCGGGCGGGCGCAAGGTCTGGGTCCGGCAGATCTCCAACCACGCCTCCGTCGTGTCGACCGCGGTGCTCGCGGCCGTCGCACCGGAGCACCGCATCGGCCCGGACGCCGCGCGCGGGCTGTTCAAGGAGCGCGACCAGTCGGCGGTGCTCGCCCAACGGATGCCGTACGCCGTCGACGAGGTGGCCGAGCTCGTCACGAGGGCCGCCGAGCAGGCGCGCCGCGAGGGGATCACGCTGTGCGTGGACGCCGGCAACGGCGGCGAGGTCGGTGCCCTCAGCCCGGTGGACGGGGCGGCGTACCAGACGGTGCTGGAGTCCGGTCGGCTCCCGGTCCGCATGCAGCTGATGCCGAGCATGGACGTGCTCCGGGACCTGCCCACGAACGCCGCCGACGGATTCCGCCGGGGCATCGACCTCGGCCTGCGCAGCGGGTTCGGGTCGGACTGGCTGGGCATCGCGGCCCAGAAGGTCGTCATCGACGGCGGCATGCAGGTCGAGACCGCCCGGATGTCCCGGCCCTACGAGGGCACCGACAACGTGGGGGTCTGGCGTCAGCCCCCGTCCGAGATGCTCGACGCCGTCGTCGACGGCCACCGGGCCGGGTGGCAGATGGCGTTGCACGCGATCGGGGACGCCGCCCTCGACCTGGCGATCGAGGCGCTCGAGAAGGCGCAGGCCGCGTGGCCGCGACCGGACGCGCGGCACCGGATCGAGCACGGCGGCGTGATCCGCGACGACCAGCTGCCCCGGCTGGCCGCGCTCGGTGCGTCGGTGATCTCGCAGCCGGCGTTCCTCTACGACTACGGCGACGGCTACGTGCGCCAGCTCGGACCGGACCGCGCCGGCTGGCTCTACCGCGGCCGGTCGCTCCTCGACCACGGGATCCGGCTGGTCGGCAGCAGCGACCGCCCCCTCCCGGGCAGGCCGCTGCAGGCGATCCAGACCCTGGTCGACCGCACCAGCAACAGCGGCCGGGTGATCGCCCCGGACGAGCGCATCGGTCTCGAGGCGGCGCTGCGCGCGTTCACCGCGGACGCGGCCTGGGTGCTGCGCCGCGAGGACCGCCTCGGTCGCCTGGCTCCCGGCTACCTCGCCGACCTCACGATGCTCGCCGAGAGCCCGTTCCGGGTCGATCCAGCTGCCATCGCCGACATCGCGGTGCTCGGCACCGTGGTGGACGGCCGGCCGTGGTGGGCATGAGGACCCCCGGTGCCCGACGGTTATCGGGGACCACAAGGCACGAGCCGCAGACAGTGCTCTGCCATAAGGCGGGACCCGTCGGTCCCGTCCTAGCCTTCCGGAATCCGACACCACCACATCAGGCACATCAGGGACGGACACCATGACCCCACTCGACATCCCCAGCGGACTCGGCCGTCGTGGATTCCTGACCGTCATCGGCGGCGCCGCCGTCGCCGCACTGTCGGCGTGCACGAACGACGCGAACTCGCCCTCCGCGCCCACGAGCGGCTCGACCGGCGGATCGGCCGGTGGCGACGCCTTCCCCGTCACCGTCACCCACAAGTTCGGCGAGACGACCATCCCCGCCGCCCCCCAGCGGATCGTCGCGCTCGGCCAGACCGACTGCGACCCGCTCATCGCGCTCGGCATCACGCCGGTGGCCATCGGCTCGTTCCTGGACGACTGGTACAACCCGGTCTTCCCGTGGAACGAGGCCGGCTTCGACGGCAAGCCCGAGGAGGTGCGCTTCTTCGACATCGAGTTCGAGAAGGTCGCCGCCCTCGCCCCCGACCTGATCACGATGGTCAGCGGCGGCATCACCAAGAAGGAGTACGAGACCCTCAGCAAGATCGCGCCGGTCGTGGCTGCGCCCGTCGGCTACGCGGACAGCGCCGTGCCCTACGGCCCGCACACCGAGCTGATCGGCAGGGCCGTGGGCAAGGAGGCGGAGGCTTTGGAGGCCGTCGCCGCCCTGGACGAGCAGTTCAGCCGGCTCCGCGAGGAGTACCCGGACTGGCAGGGGCTCACCGCCGTCCACGCCGAGGCCTACACCGGCTCCTACTACGTGCTCGGCGAGAACGCGCCGCGGACGACGTTCCTCACCTCGCTCGGCTTCGTCCTGTCACCCGAGCTCGCCGACATCGTCGGAGAGGAGTACTCCAAGGAGATCAGCGCAGAGAAGCTGGACCTGGTGGGCGACCTCGACCTGGTCGTCTGGTCCACCGACGAGGGCGCCATCGCGAAGGTGCAGGCCAACCCGGTGATATCCCAACTGGACTCGGTCAAGACGGGCAACGCCATCTGGATGACCTACGCCGCGACCGACACGTTCATGTGGGCGATGGACTGGTCCACCGTGCTGAGCACCCCGCACGCGATCCAGAAGGGGATCCCGCTGATCGAGGCGGCTCTGGCCGGGGAGAGCCCGATCGCGGAAGACTTCGCGTGACGGTGTCGCCCGGACGGAGGCTGGAGATGGAGCCGTGACCACCGAGACCGCGGACCAGCCGGTCCCCACGGTGGACGTCGCGCCGACGTCCGCCGTACGGCGGTCGCGCGCCCTGCTCCTCGGCGGGCTCGGCATCGGCCTCCTGGCCCTCCTCGTCGTCGTCGTGCTCAGCCTCGGCATCGGGGCGCGCACCCTGTCCCCGGGGACGGTGTGGGACTCCCTCCTCCGCGGGGGTGACAGCGAGGCCGCCCTGATCGTGCGCGGCCTCCGCGTCCCCCGCACGATCGCGGGCGTCCTCGTCGGCGCCGCGCTCGGCCTCGCGGGGGCCCTCATGCAGGCGCTCACGCGCAACCCGCTCGCGGATCCCGGCATCCTCGGCGTCAACGCCGGCGCCTCGTGCGCCGTGGTCCTCGCGATCGCCTACCTCGGCATCACCCAGCTCGAGCAGTACGTCTGGTTCGCCCTCCTCGGCGCGGCGGTCGCGACCGTCGTGGTCTACCTGCTCGGGTCGACCGGGCGTGGCGGCGCCTCCCCGGTCCGGCTCGTCCTGGCCGGCGCCGCCGTGACGGCGTTCCTCACCGGCGTCATCTCGGCCGTCGTCTTGACCAACAGCATCGCCTTCAACGGCTTCCGCTCGTGGACGGTGGGATCCCTCCAGCAGGCCGACTCCTCGGTGGTCGCCCAGGTCGCGCCGTTCCTGCTCGTCGGGTTCGCCTGCGCGATCTTCCTCGGGCCCTCCCTCAACACCATCGCGCTCGGCGACCAGCTCGCCGCCGCCCTCGGCGCCCGCGTCGCGCGCGTGCGCGTGGTCGGCATCGTCGCCACCACCCTGCTGTGCGGAGCGGCGACGGCGGTGGCCGGCCCGATCGCGTTCGTCGGCCTCGTCGTCCCGCACGCCGTCCGGGCGCTCACCGGACCCGACCACCGCTGGATCCTCCCGTTCTCGATGGTCGCGGGAGCAGTCCTGGTCCTCCTCTCCGACGTCATCGGCCGCCTGGTGCTCTGGCCCTCGGAGCTCGAGGTGTCCGTGGTCACCGCCGTGATCGGCGCCCCCGTGTTCATCGCGATCGTCCGCCGGCGCCGGCTGGCCGAGCTGTGAGGCCCCGGTGACCGAGCTGACCGCATCGAAGTCGCGCCTCGTCGACGTCCGCCTGCCCGGCGCCATCCGGGTCCGCGCCCTGCGCCGTTCGGTGGTCTGCGTCGCGGTCGTGCTGGCGCTGACCGCCGCGCTGATGGTCTGGCAGCTCACCACCGGCGACTACCCGCTGGCGCCGGCACGGGTGTGGGCGACGCTGCGCGGACAGGGCGACCCCGGCGAGGAGTTCATCCTCTACACGCTGCGCCTGCCCCGCTCGCTCACGGCGGTGCTGGCCGGCGCCGCCTTCGGGGCGAGCGGCGCGGTCTACCAGAGCGTCACCCGGAACCCGCTCGGCAGCCCCGACATCATCGGCTTCACGTACGGCGCCGCCGTCGGTGCCGTGTTCGCCATCGTCGTGCTGCGCTCCTCCGACACAGTCGTCACGGCGTCCGCGGTGGGCGGCGGCCTGGCGATCGCCGCGCTCGTCTACGCACTGTCCTTCCGGTCCGGCGGGGTCCAGGGCTACCGGCTGATCCTGGTGGGCATCGGCGTGAGCGCCGTACTGGCGTCGTTCATCTCCTACCTGATCCTCAAGGCGAACATCGTCTACGCCCAGGAGGCCTACGTCTGGCTCACCGGCAGCCTCAACAACCGCACCTGGGGGGACGTGTGGATCGGGGCGGTGGGCCTCGCGATCCTGGCGCCGCTGCTCGTGGCGCTGGGTCCGGGGCTGCGGATGACCGAGATGGGCGACGACGCGGCCCGGGCGCTGGGGGTCGCGGTCGAGCGGAACCGGATCTGCGCCCTCGGCTTCGGCGCCGCCCTGTGCGCCGTCGCGGTGCTCTGCGCCGGCCCGGTCACGTTCGTCGCCCTGGCCGCACCCCAGATCGCCAAACGCCTGGTCGCGTCGCCGACCGTGCAGGTCATCCCGTCGATGGCCGTCGGCGCCCTGCTGCTCCTCGGCAGCGACACCCTGGCCCAGCGCGTCGTGCCCACGGCCGACCTCCCCGTCGGGGTCATGACGCTCGCCCTGGGCGGCGCCTACCTGGCGTGGCTCATCGCTCGTGAAGGAAGGAGCAGGATCGGATGACCACTCTGCCCGCGGGCGGTGTCCCGCCGGACGGACCGGCCGTCCTGGTCGGCGCCGGGCTCCACCTCACCTACGAGTCGGTCATCGTCGCCACCGATCTCGACGTCGAGATCCCGCGCGGGTCCCTGACCATGATCATCGGGCCCAACGGCTGCGGGAAGTCGACGCTGCTCAAGGCGCTGTCGCGGATGCTGAAGCCGAGCCGGGGCTCGGTCCTGCTCGACGGCGCGGACATCCACGGCCTCCCGACCAAGGCGGTCGCCCGGCGCCTCGGCCTGCTGCCGCAGAGCCCGATCGCGCCCGACGGCATCACCGTGGCGGACCTGGTCTCCCGGGGGCGCTACCCCTACCAGCAGCTGCTGCGCCAGTGGTCCCGCGACGACGAGCTGATCGTGAACGAGGCGATGGCCGCCACCGGCGTCAGCCAGTTCGCGCAGCGCGGCGTCGACGAGCTCTCCGGCGGCGAGCGGCAGCGCGTCTGGCTGGCCATGGTCCTCGCCCAGCAGACCGGGACCCTGCTGCTCGACGAGCCCACGACGTACCTCGATCTCGCGCACCAGATCGATGTGCTCGAGCTGTGCGAGACCGTCCGGACCACCCGGGACATGACGATCGTGGTGGTCATGCACGAGCTGAACCTCGCGGTCCGGTACGCCGACCACCTGATCGTGATGCGCGCCGGGCAGGTCGAGGCCGTGGGCTCGCCCGCCGAGATCGTGACCGAGGAGCTGGTCGAGCGGACCTTCGGCCTGCCCTGCCAGGTCGTGCCCTGCCCGGAGACCGGGAAGCCGATGATCGTCCCGCGCACGCGTGCGGCCGACCGCGCTCCGGCCCCGCGCTGAGACCGGAGGACGTGGCATGCCCTACGTCGACCTGGGCGGTGTCGCCGGCTACTACGAGATCCACGGAGCCGGCCCACCGGTCCTGCTGCTCCACGGCGGCTACTGCTCCATCGAGACCCTGCAGGCACAGATCGACCACCTCGCGCGCGACTACGAGGTGCACGCCCCGGAGCGTCCCGGCCAGGGGCGTACGGCGGACCGCGAGGGGCCGATCACCTTCGCCGGCATGGTCGACGACACGGTCGCCTACCTGGACGCCGTCGGCGTGCCGGCGGCCCACGTCGTCGGGTTCAGCGACGGCGCGATCACCGGCCTTCTCCTGGCCCGCGACCACGCCCACCGGGTGCTGTCGCTGGTCTCCATCAGCGCCAACCTCGACCCCGCCGGTCTCGTGGAGGACGACGAGTCACCCCCGGACGGGACCGGGCGATCCGAGGAGCCCGACCCGTTCGGCGAGGCCTACGACCGGCTCTCGCCCGACGGTCCCGGCCACCGCGAGGTGGTGCTCGAGAAGCTGGTCGCGATGTGGAAGGTCGAGCCGCAGATCGCGCCCGCGTCGCTGGCCGCGGTCCGCGCTCCCACGCTGGTCGTCGCCGGCCAGCACGACTCGATCCGCACCGACCACACCCTGGAGATCGCGCGTGCCGTCCCCGGCGCCCAGGTCGCGATCGTGCCGGGCGCCAGCCACCTCGTGATGCAGGAGCGACCCACCCTGGTCAACCTGCTGCTCTCCGAGTTCCTCACCCGCGCGACGTCCGACTGAGCGCTGCGGAAGCGATCGAGAGCCCGCGCCGCGGGGTGGGGCCGAAGGTCGGTCCACCGGTGACGAGGTACGCCGACCGGCGGCTCAGGACACGTGCTCAGGAGCGGACGGCGGTCCCGACGAGCTTCGCGAACGCCACCAGCCTGCCGTCGGTGCGGAACAGCTCCGAGCAGGTGACGAGGGTGAGCAGCCGCGAGCCGGGCCGCTGGAGAGGCTGGACGCCGCCGGGGTCGGGGTTGGCGGGAAGCCGGTCGAGGACCCAGCCGGCCGAGGAGGGGACCGTCAGCGCGTCTCCGGACGTCACCAGCTCGTAGGTGTAGGTCGCCTCGGCCGTGTCGACCAGGATCCGGTCGCCGACCTCGAGGTCCGGGAGGTTGCGGAAGGGCTCGCCGCGGGTGACGCGGTGCCCCGCCAGCGCGTAGTTGCCGCGCTGTCCCGGGCCGGCGGTCCCGGCGAAGTGGCCGATGCCCGCGGCCAGCGCGTCGTCGGCGGTGCCGTCGAACACCGGGACCGCGAAGTCGGAGCCGAAGGCCGGGATCCGGACCAATGCCCGGGCCGTCCCCTGGTCGACGGCGACCGTGGCCTCGCCCTGTCGCCAGCTCCCGCGCAGCTCCTCGGCGACCGCCGCCTGCTGCCGCTTGGACACCCAGGTCGTGCCGAACAGCTGCCACCCGACGTAGCCCGCGAGCACCAGCCCCGACAACGCCAGTACGACGCCCACCAGGCCGAGCCAGCCCAGACGCCCGCGCCGACGCCCATGCCCATGCCCAGACGACCGCCCGGGACGGGGCGGCCGGCGCCGGCGCGGGCCGGGCGGCTCGGGGTTCGCGGTCACTCCCGGGACGGCCCCGGACGCCGGCCCCAGCGAGCGAGCGCCAGCCCGCCGACGACCAGGGTCAGCGCGAGGGCGAGCAGCCCGAAGGCCGGGCCGCCGAGGTCGGGCAGCGCGCCGGCACCGGTGCCGCCGACGCCGTCCGGGTTGCCGCCGCCGGCGCCGCCGACGCCACCCGGGTTGCCGCCGCCGGTGCCGCCGGTGCCGTCGAAGGTGTTCACCACGGTCACGGTGCGGTCCTGGTCGACCACGACCGCGCCGTCGGCCGGACCGCTCCGCGGCCGGCCCTCCCGATAGGTGACCGTCGCCGCGTCGGGCGCGTCGACCTCGACCACGGTGCAGGTCGCGCCGAGCGGCACCCGGATCGTGCGGCGCCCGCCGTCGCGGAGCTCGAACGACGCGTCCTGGGGACGCAGCTCGACGGGGCCCTCGTCGGTGGTGCACTCGACCTCGAAGGAGTAGGGGCCGGCCGGACCGCCGACGACCTTCTTGGTGACCTCGAGCTCCGCGGCCGCGAACTCGTTGGTGACCGTGACGGCGCCCGGCTGCTCGCCGAGCACCACGGCCGTCGACGGGTCGCCGTAGTCGACGCTCGTCCGCGTCGCACCGCCGGCATCGGTCTCGACGACCCAGCACCGGGCGCCGATGGGCAGGTCCGGCACGGTGACCGGCGCACCCGGGGCGATCGAGTACGGCGCGGCCGTGAGGATCGGCGTCTCGACGCCGTCCTGCGGCAGCACGCAGCTGACGGCGAGCTCGTACTCACGGCCGGCGGCGTAGTCCGCGGCGTCGCCCGTCACGACCTTGTCGACGACCAGGCTGGTGAGCGCGAAGGTGTTGGTCACCTCGAGCTCGAGGCTCTGGACCACGGCCGGCTGGCCGGCGGCCACGACGAGCGCGTCGTCGAAGCTGCCCGCGTTGACCGCCTGGCCGCTCGCACCGCCGGTGCCGCTCTCGACGGCCCAGCAGCGCGCGCCGACGGGCAGCAGGACGGGGTTGCCCAGGGCGTCCTCGAGCTGGATCCGCTCACCCCCGCGGATCTGGGCGGCCGCCGAGAAGAGGACGTTGGTCGGGCTGCCGATCGCGCAGGTGACGTCGACGGTGAACACCGCACCGGTGGCGTACGCCGCGGTCGCACCGTCGCCGGCGAGCACCTTGCCGAGTGCGACCGTGCCGGCCGAGAACTCGTTGGTGAACGTCGCGCGGACGGTGTTGTCGCTGGCGTTCTCGACGATCGTGACCGTCACCGGCGGCGGCGTCGCGTCGGCGCCGCCGTCGTCGGTCTCGGTGACGGTGCAGACGGCCCCGACCGGCAGCGCCAGCGGCACGTCCGCGACCAGCTCGGTCCGACCGTCCGGCCGCGGCACCGTCACGGTCACCGGTCCGATCGAGCGGCCTGCGAACGTGCATGAGACGCGGTACTCGAACGGGCCGGCCGGCAGCGCGGCGCCGGTGCCGGCGATGCGCTTGAGGATCTGCAGGTTGCCGCTCTCGAACCTGTTCGTCACCGTCAGGCTCGGCGGCGTGCTCGCACCGGCGGTGACCAGCACGCCGGCCACGGGGCTGACCGACGCCGACGTCGCGCCGCCGCTGTCGAGCTCGGTGGCGGTGCAGGTCGAGCCGACCGGCGCGCTCAGCGTGCGGCGGTCGTTGCCGACCAGGTTCACGGTCACGGGGAAGCCGTCCGCGGTGCGGCCGCCCATGGTGCACACCACCTGGACGGGGTAGGTCGTGCCCGCGCCGTACGCCGCGGCGTCGCCGGTGACCTGCTTGACCAGCTCGATGTCGGCGAGCGGGTAGCTGTTGGTGACCGTGACGGTCGCCGCCGGCGCCGGGTCCGGGCCGAGCTGGGGATCGATCGTGACGACCGCGGGACTGTCGGCGGGGTAGTTGGTCACGCCGCCTGCGGCGTCCTCCTCCCAGACCCGGCAGACCGCGCCGCCCGGCAGGCCGGTGACGTCGGCGGACTCGCCGGGCCGCAGGGTCAGCGTGCCCTCGGCCACCACCTGGGCCGGGTTGCCGATCGGCGTGATGCGGCAGGAGTAGTCGATCTCGAACGCGCGGTCGGCCACCGGCAGGCCGCCGGGGTTGGCCAGCAGCTCCTTCGCGACGCGCAGGGTGCCGTACGCCGTCGCGACACCGACCTGGATCGGCTCGGTCGGCGGCAGCACGCGAGTGGCGTTGTTGGCGCGGCGGGTGGTCTCGGCGTGGCCGAAGGAGTTCCACGCGATCGTCGGGTCGGCGACCTGGGTCACGTCGAGCGGCGTATCCATGGAGAACGTGATGCTCACGCCGTCGCCCGGCGCCAGCGGCGTCGGCCACGCGACCCGCATCTGCGCCGCCACGGCGTCCCTGCCGAAGCCGTCGGCCCAGGTGCCGGCGCCGCAGGCGTCGGTCATCGAGAGGTCGGCGGTGCACACGCCCGCCTCGCTGTTCGCGTAGGTCGTGGTGAGCGTGCCGCTCCCGACGAGCACCGGCTCGGTGGCCAGGCGCGGCCGGTTGTCCCACTGGGTGCCGCGGTCGGTGCCGCTGAGCACGACGCCCTTGTCGCCCTGGACCGGGAACCGGTCGATGATGCGCATCGCGGTGGCCGGCTCGGTGCCGGCGTTGACCATGCGCAGCAGGTAGTCGTAGCGGTCGCCGGGGTTGACCAGCGCGACGCACGGGTAGGCCGTGTAGGTCCGGCCGTCCTGGGTCAGGGACGGGCAGGACGGGTCGCCGACGGGCACCGGCTTGAGATTGCGGTTGTCCCACCAGCCGAGCGCGTCGTTGCCGGCCACCCACTTGCGGGCCTCGAAGGCCGCGCCGGCCTTGGTCGTGACCGCGGCCGAGTCGGTGCACCAGGTGCCGGTGCCGAGGGTGCCGTCGGTCGACGTGCCGGTGCCGGCAGCGCAGGCCAGGCCGTCGGCCGGGGAGGTGGCGCCCATGAGGTTGGTGCTGACCTGACCCTCGGTCACGCCGGGCGCCAGCCGCACCTGGATCTCGATCGTGAACGTCGCGCCGGGCCGCATCACCCAGTCGCCGAACGACCAGCGCAGCTCGTCGATCCGGCCGCCGCCGCTGCTGGTGGGCGTGAACGTCGGCGTCGGGAGGGCCTCGGTGCCGGCCGGCACCTGCACGTCGACGATGCGGTAGCCGGTGCCGGACTGGTAGGTCTCGTCGAAGCTGAGGCCGGCGGGCAGCAGGTCGGTGACCACGACGCCGGGCAGGTCCGCCGTGCCGGAGTTGGTGACCTGGAGCCGGAAGGGCGCGGTCTCGCCCGGCGCAATTGCGCTGTTGGGGCTCTTGTCGACGTCGAGCTGGGGATCGCCCTCGACCAGGTCGAGGGTGGCCTCGACCGGGTCGATCGTGGCGATCGTGCCCGGGGCCTGCAGCCGGGTCTCGTAGCCGGCCACCGCGGTGTTGTCGAGCTGGGCCGGCGGGGCCGTGGCGGGGTCCGAGCGCAGTGTGCTGCGCGGGTGCACGTCGAGCACGACGACGCCGGTGCAGCCGGCCGGCGTCGGCGAGCCCTCGCAGGGGCGCAGCGAGTAGCCGCCGTCGGAGTTGGTGAACGTCAGCCGGACGCCGATCACGTCCTGCTCGTCGACCTGGTCGGGCAGGCCGAAGCCGCTTCCCACCGGGTTGCCGGTCACCCAGCCGCTCGCGGTGAGCGCGTCGACCTGGAGGCGGTTGGCGCCCACCGGGAAGCTCACCGAGCGGATCCGGCCGAAGTCGACGGCGTCGAAGAAGTCGCTGTCGGTGTCGGTGACCTGGAGCTGCTTCGCGCTGACGTTGCCGGTGTTGGCCACGGCCAGCCGGACCTGCGCGGTCTGCTGGGGGACTCCGGGGATCGGCGCCGGCAGCTGGCCGGGCGAGATCGACTTGTTGAGCACGGCGCCGCTGGCGGCTGGCGCCGTCAGGAGCTCGGCCGAGCAGACCGGGTCGCCGGTCCAGTCGACCGCGGCCGCGGCGAAGCAGTTGCTCAGCGTGGTGCCGTCCGGCACCCCGGCCCGGCGCTCCATCACGAGGTCGACGAACACCCGCTTGGTCGGAGCGAGCTCGCCGCGGACGAGCGCACGCACGCCGGTGGCGCGGGCCAGCAGCGCGGTGTCGGAGGCGGCGTACGGCGCCCAGGCCCCAGCGTTGGCGTTGGCGTCCGGGTCGAAGACCTCGAGGTCGACGGTGGGCACCCCGGTGTCCTTGCGCACGGCCGCCGAGACCAGCGACAGCGCCGTGAACGGGTTGCCGGTCGTGCGCGGCGTGCCGTCCGCCTCGACCGGCGGGTCGTTGAGCACCGGGTCGACGAGCGGGACGTTGCCGTTGTTGGTGAGGGTCAGCGTGAACGGGATCGGCTGGCCCAGCGGCACCGAGGTCTGGCCGACGGTCTTCACGCCGCTGCCGCCGCTGCGGCGTGCCTCGACGGGCAGCGTGGCGCAGGCGGTGCCGGCGGTGGTGCCCGTGCTGTCGGAGACGTCCGCCTGCGCGCGGTAGGCCGCGCAGTTGCCGACGCCCGGGGAGGCGCCGCCCGGCAGGTCGTCGTTGGTGACGCCGCCGTTGAGCGTGCCGTGCAGGTCGAGGTACGACGTGGAGCCGATCGCGATCGACGGCTTCCCCTCGCCGTCGACGCCCGTGTAGAGCACCTCGACGCCGGTGACCCGGGTGCCCGGGCGGGCGACGTCCACCGTCGCCGTGGCCGACAGCGTCTGCACGAGGTCGGCGCTGCCGTCGGCGTACTTGACGGTCAGACTCCCGGACGTGGCCCCGGCCGGGAAGCGCAGCCGCACCTTCGTCACGTCGAGCTTCGCGAACTCCGAGGCCGGGGCGCCGGCGTCCGGCTCGGTGATGCGCACCTGTCGCAGCGGGAAGGCGGAGTCGTTGCGCACCGAGACGGTGGCCGAGACCGGGGAGCTCTGGCCGACCACGGCGTACTCGCCGTTCTCGCGGGTGAAGTTGGCGTTGGTGTCGGCGACGAAGGTCTTCTGCGCGCTCACCAGCACGGTGCCGGGCAGCACGTCGAACGGCGCGCACGCCGCCGCACCACTGGTCAGGGTGTCGGTCTCGTCGACCGCCCCGGGCACGGCGCAGTTGCTGACCGTGACCTTGCTGGTCGGCGCGACGACCGCCCCCGTCGAGCGGAGCGTGTCCCGCAGCTCGAGGCCCAGACGGACCTGGCCGCCGGTGGCGTCGTAGGGGAGCGCGGCGCCGGCGCTGTCGGTGAAGCGCACCCGGATCCCGGTGACGTCGCCGGGCGCGACGGCGCCGGGGAGCGCGAGCGGACCGGCCGACGAGGCGGCCGGCCCACCGGACCAGGCGCTCTCGTCGGCGCACGCCGACCCGGCCGCCGTACAGACCAGGAGCTGCGCGCGGTCCGCGCCGGCCGGGAAGGAGACGAGCTCGACACCGGTGAGGTCGAAGTACTCGTAGGTCGCGGGCGTCGTGTCGGTGAGCCTCAGCTCTCGGACGCTCGCCGAGCTCGACGAGGCGTTGCGCACCCCCAGGGTCACGGTGGTGGCCTCGCCGCTGCCGGCGATCGCCGATCCGTCCGCCCAGGCCTTGGTCGCGACCGGTCGCACCTCGCGCGGCACCGAGACCGGCAGCACGTTCTCGGCGGTCGCCGCGGGTGCGTTGTCGGCGACGGTCGAGGCCTCGTTGGTGATCTCCGTGCCGTCGGGCATCGAGGTGTCGGCGGGCAGGCGCATGCCGATGTCGAACACCCGCGTCGAGCCGTCGTTGAGGCCGACCTCGCCGACCGGCTCCTGCAGCGGCTCGAGGAAGCGGACGGTCAGGGTGCGGGTCGAGGCGTCATAGGCGACCTCCCGCGTCTCGGTCGACTGCGGCAGCGAGGTCACGTCGAGCCCGGCGGGCAGCACGTCGGTGACCGTCTGGTTGACGCAGCCGGTCGTCAGGCCCGAGCACCGCACGGTGAGCGTGTAGGTGAACTGGGCGCCCGGGGTCACCGTCGACCCGTCGAGGCTGCTCTCCTTGGTGATGCCGACCTGCGACTGCGCCGGCGCCGCATCGGCGGCCCCCACGAGCGCCGTCGCCACGAGCGCCGTACTCGCCATCACCAGCGCCATCGTCGACATCACTGCCGACCCGAGCACTCCGCGCCACCGGGCCTTGCCCATCTGCTGTCCCCACATCCGTTGTCGCCGTCGTCTTGGCGACGAGCACGAGCCCGACGCCAGGTTGAGGACCACCGATCCGCCGATCGCTTACGCCTCCTGCGACCGCGCGTCGATCGGTCTAGACCGATCGGCTTCCGCGCTACGGAGCAGGGTGAATCACCGGGTGAAACCCGCCGTCGCCCGCGACTCGCTGCCAGGAACGAACGCCGGCTCGGCGAGCCTGCACAGGGTGCGTTCGCGAGGCGCCCGCGAGGAGTAGTGACCCGGATGACCGCGTTCTTGGCACCTGAGTCCGCGAGCGACCTCGACCTCATCTCCGCCGCCGGAGACGGGGACAGCGAGGCGGTGGCGGTGCTCTATGCCCGACACCACGACGCCGCCGTCCGCTATGCCCGCGGTCTCACCGACCCGACGACGGCCGAGGACCTCGTCGCGGAGGCGTTCGCCAAGCTGCTGGAGAGCATCCGAGCCGGCGGCGGGCCACAGCTGGCGTTCCGGGCCTACCTGCTGCGGACCGTGCACAACGTCTACGTCAACCATGTCCGCCGCGACAGCCGGCACGCGTGGGTCGAGGACGCCGACCAGCTCGACGTCGCCGTGCCCGACGAGACCGAGCGGTGGCAGGAGTCCAGCCTGCTGGCTGCCTCGTTCGCGTCGCTGCCCGAGCGCTGGCAGGCCGTGCTGTGGCACACCACCGTCGAGGGCGACGACCACGAGACCGTCGGCCGGCTCCTCGGACTCAAGCCGAACGCCGTCGCCGCACTGGCCTTCCGCGCTCGCGAGGGTCTGCGCGGCGCCTACCTCGCGGCCCACCTGAGCGAGACCTGCGACGAGGCCTGCCGCCCGTACCGCGAGGATCTCCCCCTCTACGCACGCAGCCGCCTGCGCGGCCGCCGCCGGCAGCGGCTCGAAGCCCACCTCGCCGCCTGCCCGGACTGCACCGCGGCCTATCTCGAGCTCCACGCGCTCAGCACCGACCTCGGCGCCGTCCTGGCCCCGGTACTGCTCGGTGCCGCGGCGGCGACGTACGCCGGCACCGGCACCGGCACCGCGGCGGCTGGAGGCGTGGTCGGACTGTTCGCGGACAAGCCGTGGTTGGTCTCGCTCGGCGCGGGCGTGTCCGCCGCGGCCGTGGTCGCGACGGCCGTCGGCGCCGTGGCGTGGGTGGGGCGGGGCGACGGGCCGGGCGGCGCGACCGTGGCCCCGTCGCCGCAACTGTCCGAGCCCACCTCGCGGGCCGCCGCTCCGACCGCCTCGGCGACCGCGTCTCCGACGCGGCCGCGGCCCGCACCCACGACGGTGGTCGTCGTGCCCCCGTCGCGCACCCCGATCCCGACCCCGCCTACGGCCCCGTCGCCGACCGCGACACCGTCGCCGACGCCGACCCCACCGGCAACCCCCACCCCGACCCCGACCC
>NZ_BAAGRO010000004.1:126123-142779 GCF_054782915.1 Nocardioides hungaricus
GACCACGACCCCGACGCCGACCACGACCCCCACGATCGACCCGGTCACTCGCGAGGACCTGGCGCTCGGCTCCGGCTCGTACACCCGCTACAGCTCGCACTACCACGTGCAGATGTCGGTAGCGGCGCTGCTGGACCCGACGCTGCTGACGATCGAGGCGGGCCGGCTGACCAGCTTCCGGGTGCACGACCAGTCGTCCTATCTCCCCGCGGGCTGCACCCAGACCGGGAGCGACGGGGAGACCGCCCGGCTGACCTGCGAGGTCCCGCCCGGTCAGGGCACCTTCGCGATCGACCTCGTCGCCAGCCAGCTCGAGGTGACCGTGCGCGTCTCCGCCCCGGGCAACGAGGACCCCGACCCCCTCGACGACCGACTCGCCTTCGCCTCAGCCGGCCAACCGGTCCAGTCGCCCTCGATAGTCTCCGCGCGTCCGTAAGAGTCCGCCCGCTCGCGCGTCTCTCACCGGTCGGGCCTCGCACCTGACCGTCGAGAGAGGAGAGATGAGCGCCGTGCATCCGAAGGCAGGGCTGGAGGAGCAGATCGGCGAGTTCAGCAGCGGCCGGCTCCGCTTCAACCCCCGGCGCCGCCTGCTGGTCCACCGCAGCGAAGCGGGCGGCAAGCGGGAGTTGGAGATCACCGAGGTCCAACTGCGTGGTCTTCTGCAACGGCTGCTCCTCTCCGCGCCGCATCCACCCGACGGAGAGTCTCTCGAGGTCGCCGTCTGCCTCCTGCTCGAGCACCTCGACGCGCGATCGTGACCACACCGGCTCAGATGGTCATCTCAGTCGAGCAGCCCGACGCGGATCGCCTTGCGAACCGCCTCCGCCCGGCCACTGACCTGGAGCTTGCGGTAGAGGGACGCGGTCTGCGACTTGACGGTGTTGCGCGACACGAACAGCTCGCGCCCGACCTCCTGCAGCGAGAGCCCCCGCGCCAGGGCCGCAAGCACCTCGGACTCCCGGGGAGTGAGGGCCGGGACGTGGTCGACGAGGTCGTACGGCGCCCGGACCTCGCACCCGCGCAGCATCTCGACGATCGGCGCCACCCCCGAGATCTCCTGCGCGTACCGGGCGAGCAGCGCGGACGGCACGTTCGCGAACGGCAGCACCAGTCGGTCGCGCCGCGCCGCGCGGACCGCCCGGGCAAGGACCTCGGCTGCTCCCCTCCCGTCCAGGCACCAGGCGCGCAGCAGCAGCGTCTCGACCTCGATCAGGCTCGAGGGGGAGCCCACGGCCGACACCTCGTCGAGGATCGCGATGGCTTCGGCGGGGCGGCCGACCACCCGCTCCAGCCGCGCCCGCGCGAGCAGCATCGGCACCGAACCGGCATCCGCGTCCGCCAGCAGCCGAGCGGCAACGGCCGTGCGCCCCAGCGAGGTGCACAGGTTCGCCTCGGCCGCGTCGAGAAGGCGCCGGGTCCAGGCCGAGGCACGCTGACGCGCCGCCGTGTCTCGCAGCGCGGCCAGTCCGCCGCGCACCCTGGCACGACCGCCCCACGCGAGCGCGTGCTGCGCCTCGACCCAGGCGGCGAACGGCCACAGGTCGTCGCCGTCGGCTCCGTCGGCGCGCAGCCGCGCGAGCGCCTCCGCCGTGCCCTGACGATCGAGTGCATGCAGCGCCTCGAAGGCGACAGCGATCTGCCGAGGGACGCCATCCACGCACCGCTCGAGCCAGCGCGCAGCCATCGCCCGGTCGCGGCTCGCCGCCGCGCACAGCGCGAGTTCGCCGTCGGCCCCGCCGGCGATCCGCAGCACCCGCGTCGCGGCGACGAGGTCGCCGCCGAGCAGCTGGGTGCGGCCCGCCTCGAGGGCGGCTCGCCGTACCGGCGTCGGCTCGTCGCCGACCTCGACCGCCCCGGCTCCGAGGACGACCTCGACGCGTCGGGCGAGGTCGAGCGCGGAGTCGTGGTCGCCGCGGGCACGATCGCGCACCAGGAGCAGGGTGAGGACCGCCAGGACGTCGGGGTCACCGGCACGCTCGGCCAGGCTCTCGACGGGAGAGGAGCGCAGGTCGGTCTCCCAGGAGCGCGTCACCGGAGCGGACGGGGTCCGGTCGTCGGGGAGCAGCACCTGGCGAGCCACCTCGGCCCGCGGGTGGCCGCGCACCTCACCGACCGGGATCGCACGCAGGTCGGCGCCGATCAGCGCCCACCAGTGGTCCTCGAGGATCTCGACAGCGAGGGCCCAGCACTGCCCGAGCAGCGCCTGGCGAAGGGCACGCCCGGGCTCCGCGGACCTCAGCCAGAACTCGACGACCCGTCGATGAGCGACCTCCGTGGGGCCGAGCTCGCACACGTCGTAGCGCGTTCGGAAGAAGTCGGCCACGACCGGTGGCAGCCGCACCAGGGGCTCGCCCTCGCTGACCAGCGGGTCGAGGATGCCGATGTCCTCGAGCGCGGCGCGGGCCGCCCCGTCGAGCGGACCGGTCGCGGCCAGCACCGCGCCGTACGTGGGGTGCTCGACCAGGGCCGCCCGGCACAGCGCGGCGTGGGCGCTCGGTGGCAGCGCGGGCGCGACGTCGACGTTCAGGAACCAGCCGATGTGACGAGATGACCAGGCCGTCACCTGCCGCTGATCGGGGTCCGGCAGCGACTCCAGGCCGATGCGCACCAGGGCCGCCCAGCCACCCACCGAGGCGCAGATGTCCTCGGCCTCCGTGGTCGACAGTCTCAGCCCGTGCTGCTCGGCCAGCTGCCGCACCTCGGCCGCGGTGAACTGCAGCTCGTGCAGACCCACCACCCGGGTCTCCGCCTCGAGCAGCGCCTTGGCCACCGGGCCGATGCGGCGACGCAGACACACGACCAGATGGACCTGGCGGCAGTCACGGACGATCTCGATCAACCCGTCGCCGATCGCGGTGACCAGCGGCTCGGCGTTGTTGATCACGACGGCGAGGCGCCGCTCCAGCCCCTGCAGCTCACGCCGCAGCCGGCGCAGCGCCACCGACAGATCCTCATCGACCGCCACCCCGGCGTGCCGGGCCAGGGCCGCCACCACACCGGCCGGCTCCTCGACCTCCCCGTCGCACCAGATCACGTCCTCGCCCGCCGCACGGGCATGCTCGGCCCACTGCGCGGCCAGGACCGCCTTCCCCGCACCCGAGGGCGCCAGGACCAGCGTCACCGGCGACCACAGGTCCAACGCGTCGAGCAGTCGCGGGCGAACGAGGAAGTCGGCGTTCACCCTCGGCAGCGGCACTGCGGTCACCATGGCACCTCCATCTTGCCTGGCTACTGAGACACCGCAGCCCGCCCGTCGATTACGCCGCGCGGAGGAGTGCTCCGGCCGCCGCGCCGTCGACGATTCCGCCGAAACCGAGTTCCGCGGCGTTGCGCGGTGCCGGCAGGCAGCCGGCAGCCGTAGGAGGACGGGAGCCCGGCCAGCCGTTGCACCATGGGCCGCACCTCGGCGGCGTTCGGCCGACGATGCCCTGCAGGATCGACGGTCTTCCAGATTCCGGCCGAGAGTGTGGGCTGACGGCTCAGACTCGGGGCGCCCGTAGGGATTCGAACCCCAACCTTCTGATCCGTAGTCAGACGAGACCTCGGCTCTGCCGAGACCTCGACGCTCTCCATGGGTCAGATCAGTACTGCGATCGATGTAGATCTTGTCGCTGCCGAATGCGCACTCGAGAAGAGTCGACCCGATCCTTCACAGGGCGTGCGGCTGGCTACCGGCGTCATACCGCCACCTGTCATCGGTCCGTCCCGCCCACACCCGTGTGGTGCCGATCTTGAGCAGCCCCGCCCCGAGGCATCCAGGCAACGTGCCGAGGACGTCGAACTCAAGCCCAGTCGGCACCGGACGCCACCTGCAGGGCATTCATCGAACTCACGCGCCACGACCCTCTACAGCTCGCACTTGGTGCGCCGGACGGAGGCCCGAGTTCGACCTGGTGACGGCAGCAACGTCCGTCATAGGCCGAGTTGACCACGACCGCTCCACGCCGCGCCGCGCCGGACAAGGATCGTGTGGCGACCCTCAAGACAACAGAGTGCAAGCGCCGTAGCATGGGTGATCCCGATGCGCATCGGTCCATCGCTTGAACGCACCACACAACTGGCAGAGAGCTCCAACCTGTCGAGTTCCAGCTTGACCGCCAGGGGATGAAGTCCGTCGTGGTGGAGTTGCCTGGCCCCTGAGCGATCCGGGATCGCCCGAAAAGCGACTGTCTCCCGAGCACCCATACAGTCCTCGATGACGAGCAGGCAGCCCTCCCGAGTCAGCTCTCGATCCCGCACGACATAGGTTTGTGAAGGCTGTCGGGCTTCGGCGGTCGCCTCGGGATCCGGCTGGGACTTCACCAGAGTCGCGGCCGGCAGCAAGCGGTCTCCAGCAATAGCTGCATTGCCAGTGATGGACCGCTCTCGGACATGGGCGAATGCCACCTTACGCAGCGACGGCGACGGGCTTTCGAGTAGACGCATCATGCGACTGCCTCCCACAAAATCGACACGAGTTCAAGATGTGTCGGACCTAGCACCTTGACCGCTCAAGGATCCCTCGCGGCCAGGTCGCGAACCCATCCACCGATCGGAGGACCGGGCGCCGGCCCATCGCCCTCTGATGCGAAGGTGAGCAGCGGCGCATCTCGCCATCCTGGGTCGGGCAACAGCCCGCGTGATGTCGCCGTTGTCCCAGAATCGCTTCGGTCACTGATCCTGCCTGGGCCTCCACTACATCCCCTCGCCGACAAGAATGCGTACTCGACCGTCTCACTGGTTCGCGCTGCCGGTCGAAGGGCCACACCGTCGATGACTGACGCGTCCTCGGCGCTCGAGAACGTTCCGCAGCAGGGCGCGGCGACTGACTGCGCAGTGACCAAGCGCGCTTGGTGATCGCTTCTGGGGCTGCTTCCGCGCTCTCATACAACCTGCGTCCCCTTCGGTGGGGGAAGCATCACCGCCCCGGTCGGCCCTGAACCAGGACTCACACAGCCGACCTCCACGTGCGTCGATGTCCTCAGACTCGACCAGCGTTGATCGCCACAGCCACCCTGCCTCGCAGACGATCTGCTAGAACCGCGACAGCGAGGACCACGCCGAGAACGATCATCTCGTAGTACGACTCGATTCTCGCGAGGTTCATCCCGTTGGTAACAAGACCCAAGAAGACAGCGCCAAGCACCGCATTGAGCACATTTCCGGATCCACCCCGCAAGCTCACGCCGCCGATGACAGCAGCAGCAATAGTCAGCAGCGGCAGATCGGCTCCGATATTGGCTTCGCCCGTTTGCAGTCGCGCGGTAAGAAGCAGAGCACCGACCGCCACCAACACACCGGACGTCATATAGGCCAGCGCCATCGTCCACCCGGCACTGATTCCAGACAACCGGGCAGCACTGGGATTCGAGCCGACCGCGTAAAGATTCCGGCCGGGCCTGGTCCACCGCAGCAACGCCCACAAAGTAACTGCAGCAGCTGCCGCGATCCAAATCGGGGTGGACACTCCCCACCAGCTTGAATAGCCGAACAGGTCACTGAACTCAACAGGGAGGCCGTTCACCGGCACGCCCGCCGTTACCTTCAACGCAAGGCCGGTGAATACAGAGGCGGTTGCCAGCGTCATGATGAATGGGTTGATCTTCAGCATTCCGATGCCGATCGCGTTGACCGCACCCGCACCCAGTCCTACCAGGAGGCCAATGACAAGGCCGAGCACGATCGCCTCGGCAGCACTGGAACCGGCCGCCAAACGGTCTGCCATGGCCGTTGCACTAGCGACGGACACGAGGGCGGTGATTGCGCCGACAGATAGGTCGAAGCCACCCGCCACCAGCACCACGAACTGAGCTAGGACGACAATCGCGATGTAGGCGTTCTGCCGAAGCGCCGACTGCAGGTTATCGACAGTCAAGAAGTTCGGCGACAGAATACCGAAAACCACAATTGCGATGGCGAGTAGAATTGGCAGAGCTCCGACGCGTGCAAAGACTCTCGCCGCGACCCCAACAACATTCACGCGGCGCTTCCCGGCGACAGCCGGCTTGGTATCGACCACAACGTCGGTCATCCGACGGCCTCCATCTCATCCCAGTGCATCATGTGCTGGAGCACCCTTTCTTCGTTGATTTCGTCACCCTGGAGATGGGCTGTGATGCGTCCCTGGCAGAAGACGTAAACCCGATGACACAGGTGGAGCACCTCAGGAAGGTCTGACGACACGATCACGACGCCCGCTCCGGCCTCGGCGATCTCGGCCACCCGCTGGTAGATGGACACGCGTGCCCCTACGTCGACGCCGACCGTCGGCTCGTCGAGAAGCAGAACCTCGCAGTCCCTGAGCAATGCCCGACCCAGCAGGGCCTTCTGCTGGTTGCCTCCCGAGTAGGCCTCGGCGTTCCGATCCGGGTCGGGGGGCGACAACTTCATCATCTGCAGCACGTTTGCTACTGCGCGTTGTTCACCCCTCCGCCGGACCAGAGTGCGCGCCCAGGAGTAGTGACCGAGCCATGGGAGAGAAACGGACTCGCGAAGCGGGCGGTTGAGCAACAGACCTTCACTCTTGCGGTCCGGCGGGAGATAGACGACCCGGTTCTTCAGCGACTGAGCAATAGACGCACCGGTTACTCGTTTGCCGTGCAGCTCGAGATGGCCCGACGCCAGACGCTCCACTCCCGCACAAGCGCGCGCTGCGTGCGACTTTCCCGAGCCCATGAGGCCGGCGAAACCGACGACCTCGCCCTTGCGGACCTCGAAGGAAGCATTGAACAACGCCTTGTCGCGGGTGGTGAGACCGACGGCACTGAGCGCGACCGTCGACCTCGGAGCTGGGATTGTCGGATAGATCTGGTCCATGACGCGTCCGGTCATTAGTCGGATCAGCTCATCCGAGGAGGTCGTGCCGGGCACAGTCGTGACGTACTTCCCGTCGCGAAGCACGGTCACGCGGTCGGCTAGCCGCGTGATTTCGCCCATCCGATGAGTCACGTAGACGACGCCCACGCCCCGGCGATTCAAGTCCCCGACGAGCTCGTAGAGCCGGTCACACTCGGTGTCGTTCAGCGATGCAGTGGGTTCGTCGAGGATGAGAACCTTAAGGTCTGACCGGAAGGCCTTCGCGATTTCCACCATCTGCTGCTCAGCACGGGTGAGAGTCTCGACCGAGGCATCAAGCGGGATCTCAAATCCCAACTCGCCCAGTCGCTGTTGCGCCAGTTCCCTGACCGCGCGGCGACTGACGACGCCTGCGCGGGACGGCTGTTCGCCCATCACAACGTTCTCGGCAACAGAGAGGGAGGGAGCAAGTGAAAACTCTTGGAACACTGCGCTGACGCCAAGGCGGCGTGCGTTGGCGACGTTCCGGAGTGACGTGTCCCGTCCACCGAGCCGCACTGTCCCGGTGTCGGAGCTCGCGGCTCCGGCCATGATGGAGATCAGTGTCGATTTTCCCGCGCCATTCTCTCCGAAGAGGACGTGGGTCTCGCCCTGCAACAGCTGGAAGTCGACCGAGTCAAGCGCGACGACACCTGGAAATCGCTTTGAGATGCCTACCATCTCGAGCGCCGGAATCTGATGAGTCATTTCGTGAACTCCTGCGTGCCCACCGTGGGGGCGGCGCGCAGCGCGCCGCCCCACCTGGGTGGGCGGCTAGTTGGCAGAGTAGGAGAACTCGGCGGTCCAGTCCGTCGGTGCGAGCGTGGTGGTCGAATCCCAGGACTTGAGAGCATCCTTGTCGATCACCTTGAGGGCGGGAGCGACGTGCAGGTCGAAGTCCTGCTTCTCCAGCGCCCGGATAGCGAGGTCCGTGGCGATCCGCGACGTCAGCACAGCGGGGTCAGCCGCGGCGGCCAGCACGCTCCCGGTCTGAATCCCCGAGTAGGTGCCCGGAGTCATGTAGTACGAGAGGACTCCGATGGAGTCGGTGAGGTCCTTGTCTCGCAGGATCGGTCCTGCCGCCTCGGCGGCGACAGCGTTGCCGGCGACGTAGTCCAGATCAGGGTTCGCGGCAAGTGCGTCTTCGATCAGCTTCGACTGGGACTCCTTGTCGGTGTTGCCCCACTGAGTGTTGACAACTTCGACGTTGGTGCCCGCCAGCGTCTCTGTAAAGCCCTTGTTCGCCTCCTCGGCGAAACCGGCGCCCTTCGGTCCGGGGAACCACGCCACTGTCACGTTCTCTCCAGCCGAGGCGTCGAGAAGGTACCGCGCGGTCTGCGAGGCGATCTCGCGATACGAGACAAGGCTTTGTGCGGTGGTGTCGGGAGATGAAACGCCATTGATGAAGTCGATGACCACCTTGCCCTCCGACTTGAGCTTCTCGATGGTCGGGTTGAGTCCATCCGTCGAGATGGCGCCGATGATGATCGCGTCGCTGTTCTGGGCGCAGTCCTCGATCTGCTGGATCTGCTTGTCGAGATTGCCGTAGCCGCCCGCCTCGACAACATCCATGTTCACGCCTGCACGCTCTGCCTCCTGGATGACGCCGTAGTCGACTGCCAGCCAATATGCGTCGGCCAGGTGCGGGAACGAAGCACAGATGTTCCAGGCCTTGCTGACGTCGTCAGTCGGAGAGTAGTCCTGCTCAGCACCTTCAGAGTCGAATCCCTGCTGCGGCCAGACGGTAACCGACGTCGGGAACCAATCCTCGCTGGACTCGCTCGACGACGACTTATTCGCACCGTTGGACGAGCCGCAGCCGGCGAGAAAGAGTGCGGTCACCGAGATGCCCGCTGCCACAAGTGTTTTGCACTGCATTTCAGATCTCCTTGAACGAGCCCACGTCCGAGCACAGCTGGGCGTTTCTCTCGATGTCTGTGGGTCTGCGGGTCTGCTTGAGCTGCCTCAGCGATCCGCCACGTTTGCCCACGGTGCGACGTACTGCTCCGAAGGCAGACGACCCACCTATACGTCAAGAATCAGTCGCTCACCTCTCGCCCTGGATACACATGGATACATAACCCGTCCCGAGATACGCTCTCGGAGCGAGAGAATGGCGTCGCGATGCTCCGGATCGCCCTCGACTACTTCGAGCTCACACGTCCCGCAGGTCCCGTCCCGGCAGTCGTAATTCACGTCGATGCCGGCGGCGATGAGGGCGTCGAGGATCGTCACCTGAGCACCGACCTCGACCGTCTGACCACTCTCCGCGCACACAACGGTTACCGGCTGGTCGGTGACTTGGTGCTTCGCTACCGATGGAGCGAAACGTTCGACATGGACGATGCGCCCGATTGCGAGAGCGGCCTCTTCGATCGCGTGCAGGAGCCGCTCCGGACCGCAACAGTAGATAGCGAAGTCCTGCGGGGCCTCGGCAAGGATCGCCGAAAGATTGAGCAAGCCATGGATATCTTGAGGGAGCAAGCGTGCGGAGTCGAGCTTAGAGAACTCGTCGAAGTACGCCATGGACCGCTCATGACGGCCTCCGTAGTAAAGCACCCACGGCTTGCCGGACCGCTCACATGAGCTCACCATCGCGCGGATGGGCGTGATACCGATTCCTCCGGCGACAAACACGTACCCAGGTGCGTCGACCAATCTGAAGTGATTCCGCGGCCGACTGATCTGGAGCCGAGAGCCCACATCGACTTGCTCATGCACATACCTGGAGCCGCCGCGGCCAGCGGGCTCGAAGAGGACGGAGAACTCGTACGACGTCAGGTCTTCGGAATCTCCACACAACGAGTAGTGGCGCAGCATTCCCGGTAGGTAGACATCGACGTGTGCGCCGGGAGCCCAGGACGGAAGGTCAGCACCGTCCGCCCTCTTCACCTTGAGTTCGACAACGTCTCGCGCGATCAAGTCCCGGCCGATGACGTCGACCGTGAGCGAGCTCCGAATGGTCGACTTCATCGGCATGCGCCGTCGCCGTTCGCACCGGAGCTAGGGAACAACGTAGCCACCGTCGACCGCCAGGACCGCGCCCGTCACGTAGGAGGCGGTCGAGCTCGCGAGCCAAGCGATCGTGTCGCCCACCTCGTTGGCCGTGCCCACTCGGCCCATGGGAACGGACTCCTTGATCGCGTCGAGGAGGTGCGCCCCGTCCGAACCGACGAAGCTGTCCAGCAGTGGCGTCCCAATCGGTCCCGGGCACACGACGTTGACGCGAATGTTGCTGACCGCATAGTCGAGTGACGCGGACTTCGAAAGGCCGATCACGCCGTGCTTGCTTGCACAATAGGCCGGCATACCCCGCTGCCCGACCAGGCCGAAGTTGGACGCCACATTGACGATGGAGCCGAAGCGATGACGGAGCATCGCATCGAGCTCGGCTCGCATGCTGAGGAACGTCCCCGTCAGGTTGACGGCGATGATGTCGCTCCAGTTCGACTCACGACACTCAGTGACCGGAGCGATGTCCCCCTGAATCCCCGCGCTGTTCACGGCTACGGTCAGCGGACCGTAGAGTTCGAGCCCGCGCGAGATCGAGCGTTGGAGCTCGGTGGTCGAGGTGACGTCAACCGCTACGTGGATCGCCTGCCCGCCGTCTCTGTTGATGAGCTCCGCCGTCGTCGAGGCGTCGTTTCCCGCGCGGTCGGCGACGACGACAGGCAGGCCCTGGCGGGCAAGCGCCAGTGCGCTTGCCCGCCCGATGCCAGACCCACCCCCGGTGACGTATGCGAATCCGGTCGGTTCAACCATGGGTGTCGCTGCCCAGAACGTCACCGTCGATCGTGCTCACGTAGAGGCGAAGATCGCCCGCGTCGGGAATCGCACCCTGGTGATAGATCTCCACGGCGTTCGCCATCTCCGCCATCGTCTTGAGCAGGTTGACGAGGTTGGCGTCCTCCAGGGAGCAGTTGTCGACAGGTCGTGTCGACAGGTAGGCCATCGCCGGCGCGACGTGCGGCAGCACGGCGTCGTAGAAGGCCACCATCTCGGGGAACGGAGTGTCCAGACGCTTCGCGATCCGGTCGCCGTCCCTGCTGACACACCAGTCCGAGAACGCGGCGAGCTCCTCGAATCCGGCGGGGAACACGAAGGTTGCGTCAGGCATGCTTGCCCTCCAGGTAGTCGTCGACGCTGCGGTGGAAGGCACGGATCTGGACCTCTTGGTCACCGAGGAAGATGTGCGGCCGAGCCTCGGACTCGCACCCGCGATAAATGGCCTCGTGGCCCGTCTTGTCCTCACACAGGAGGTCGCGGAATCGCTTTGCGGCGAACTCGCGCGAAACCAGGTCCGCCAGGTTTGCAGGCTTCGGGAAGTGCAGCCGGATCTCCCAGACGACGTTGTCGACGTCGAGCGGCCAGAAGTTGTACGTGAACATCATGTTCCCGAAGAAGGACATCACCATGTTGGGGAACAGGACGTGGAACTCGAACGGGTCATCAAGCGGCAGGCGCTGCTCTGCGTTCCACCCCGGGTTCCCATCGAGGAGGGCCTGCGAGAAGGGCGTCTCCTCGTACTCCTCCGACACCGACGTGTAGCGGGTGTGGAGACCCATGTGAGCGAAGTCGTTCAGCCTCGTGTAGCCATCGTCGTTCGACGCGAACGCACCCTGCGCAAGGAATCGGTGCACAGGGGCGAGCATCGGCACGTGATAGATCTCGTTCTGCGCGTCGACCGCGACCTTCCAGTTCGCCCTCTCGCTGATGTCGTAGCGATAGGCGAGGTGCAGGACGTCGTACGGAAAGTCCTCGAACTTCTCGCCCAGCGGGCCGAGGTGCTCCCGGAGCGTTGTCGTGCCCGAGTCATCGAAGTTCACGAAGACGAACCCGTTCCATACCTCGGCGCGGATGGGCACGAGGCCGATCTCGGCGCGGGACTCGAAGTGGAACTCACCCTCGTCTGGGACAGACCTCACGGAGCCGTCCTGGCTGTACGCCCAGCCGTGGAAGCGGCACACCATCGCGCTCGGGCACGTGCCGGCGTCCTCCCACATCAGCTTCATGCCGCGATGGGAGCAGACGTTGTGAAACGCCCGGATCTCGCCAGCGACATCCATCGTCACGACGACCTGCTTGTCGAGAACGACGACATCGCGGGTGAAGAAGGAGTTGGCTCCTTGAAGGTCGTGAACGCTACCCAGGTTGATCCAGCTCCTACCGAACAGCTCGGTGCGCTCCCTCTCGAACCACTCCGCCGAGATGAAACGGTCGGTCGTCAGCGGGGAGGTGCCGAGCTCGGGATTCCGCCGGCTCCACCTCTTCACGTCCTCCATGACCGACGGCTCGTTCGCGAGCCGCGTGTCGTCCGTGGTCGTCATCGTTGATCCTCTCTCCGGATTACACAGATCGAATGTCGTTACAGTTCGTGGCGTCCGGCCGTGACGCTGCCTGCCGCGTGCTCATGACGACCGGCATCGACGTCCTCGTCGGAGCGCACATAGACGATGCCGTCGTCGACTTCGACGTCGAAGCGGATCTGCGGGCGCTTTGCCGGTCGCTTGACGGCCT
Source organism: Nocardioides hungaricus (assembly GCF_054782915.1). Taxonomy (NCBI): domain Bacteria; kingdom Bacillati; phylum Actinomycetota; class Actinomycetes; order Propionibacteriales; family Nocardioidaceae; genus Nocardioides; species Nocardioides hungaricus. Next base: position 138,454 of record NZ_BAAGRO010000004.1, read on the forward strand.
TGCCCGAGCGCACATCGAACGACCCGGAGTGCAGAGGGCACAGGAGCTCAAAGCCGCAGAGCTCCCCCTCGGACAGGTTCGCCTCGCCGTGGTTGCATTCGTCCTTCAGGCAGAACACCGTTCCGTCAGCATTTCCGATCACCAGCGGGGGCAGGCCCTCAACGGTGACGCGCTTGAGCGCTCCCCTTGGAAGTCCCTCGAGCGGCCCCACAGTGACACGCATTGCAGCAATCCCTTCGAAGGATCGTTCCTCAGCGACCGGTGACCGCTCTTGGTGCGATCCTGCGACGCCGGGACGGGCCGCCGACATCCTCCGATCGCACGATGAGGACAGCGGATTCGGTCATCGGTCTGTGAGAACGCAAGGGAGGCATTGGCCGCCTCGGCTAGCGGATCCGCAGCTCTGCCGCCGGCCGCGGCCGGCCACCATCTCGGGCCCGAGTGCAGGATCGAGCGCCACGAGAGACCCACGGGTCAGGACGAAACGATCCCGTCGGGCGCTGCGCTCCGGGCCTGCTACCGCAGACGCCGGATGCTCAGTCCAGCAAGCCTCGTCGAGCGGCCGTGGCAACCGCGGCCGCACGATCGGACGCGCCCAGCTTGTCGTAGATGTGTTGGAGATGGGTCTTCACCGTCGTGACGCTGAGGAACAACATCTCGGCGATCTCGGGTGCTGACCGACCTTGCGAGATCAGAACCAGCACCTCGTGCTCGCGTGACGAGAGGGCCCCGGTTGAAGCGGTTCGCGCTCTCTGCAGCCGATCAGCCTCGTTCAGACCGGGCCGCACTGACTCCGGAAAGACGATCTGCCCGCCATAGACACCGACGATCGCCTCGCACAAGACGGAGGGCGAGGCGTGCTTCGTGACGTAGGCCCGCGCGCCTGCGTCGTACGCCTGGTACATCGTGGATGCATCCTCGAACGCAGAAACGATCATCGTGCGCGTGCGCACGTCGGACTCCTTGACCGCCTCCACGATCGAGATGCCGTCCCGCGACGGCAAGCGAAGGTCGACCAACGCGATATCAGGCTGAAGGCGCCGGATGAGATGGAGGGCTTCTTCCCCGTCCCCCGTCTCGGCGACCACGTCGATACCGTCGTGGCTCGCAAGCGCCTGGATGAGGCCGTCGCGGTACACCGGATGATCGTCAGCTACGAGGATCTCGATCCTGCTGCTCGGTTGCGAAGCTTCTCGCGAGCTCATCGCCGACCTCCCGCGGAGATGCTTCGATGCACGGCGTCCAGCAAGCCCTCGACCGCGATCGGCTTCGTCACATAGTCAACTGCACCCGAGGCGAGGAGCTGCTTGCGCCGCGCGGTGGTTGCATCTGCCGACAGCACCACCACAGGGATCGGACGAGTCCGTTGGTCGGCGCGCAGCTGGCTCAAGACCTCCGAACCGTCAAGGTCTGGAAGATGGAGGTCAAGGAGAATCATGTCCGGTCGATGCGCAACCGCTAAGTGCACCCCTGTCTGCCCGTGACTAGCCGTGATCAGGTGGGGCGCGCCATTGCGGTCGAGGATTCTGCGCACCAACTCCAGATTCGCAAGGTTGTCCTCCATGTACAAAATGGTCCGACCCGAAAGATCCGTTGTGTGCTGGATCCCTGCGTCCCGAAGCTTCTGGGACGCAACCTCATCCCCATCGGGCGCACTTGACAGTGGAAGCCGGACGAAGAACTCCGTGCCTCGTCCAGGTAGCGATCGCTTGATTCCGATCCCACCCCCCATCGCTGATACGAAGCTTCGAGCAACCGCAAGGCCCAGCCCAGTGCCCTCCATCTCGACGTCCGCATCAGCCACGCGCTCGAATGGCACAAAAACACGCTCGAGATCCTCTGGCGCGATACCCACCCCGGTGTCAGTCACCAGGATCTGGAGATGCAGCTCGTCCTCGATTTCGGTGGTGACAGTGACCACACCGTCCGGCCGGTTGTACTTCACAGCATTGGCCAGCAGGTTTAGCATGACCTGCGTCAATCGCTGGCGGTCAGCCATCACGTAACGCTCGAGAGAATCATGCAGATCCATGACGAGCTCCACGCCGCGGTCAGCAGCCAGGGGGCGGACCATCTCATAGGCTTCGCCGATCGAATCACAGACGCATTGACGTTCGATGAGGAGAGCTTGGGCGCCTGACTCGACCCGCGAGATGTCGAGGACCTCGTTGATGAGAGCGAGCAGGTGACGGCCGGCCTTGACGATGTGGTCCACGTCTGTCCCTGCCGACGACGGCAGACCCTCGAGCTGGAGCAGCTGTCCAAAGCCAAGGATCGAGTTGAGCGGGGTGCGGAGCTCGTGACTCATCCGGGACAGAAACTCATCCTTCGCCCTGTTGGCGCGTTCTGCCTCGTCTCGGGCCTCGCGGATTGCGGCCTGCGCTCGGGTGCGTGCACTGATGTCCGTCGAAATTCCACCTACGCCGTAGACAGCACCATCTCCGTCGAAGATCGGAAATTTGAGTGATAGCCACATCCCCCACCCATCTTCGGTGGGAATCGGCTCCTCGAATTCCATCGGGTGGCCGACAGCGAACACCGCTCGGTCATTGGCGGCATAGACGTCAGCGATGTCTTTCGGCCAGAGATCTGGATCAGTCTTCCCGACGATGACGCCGCGAGGCTGGCGCAGGAGCTCCTCGTAGTGTCGGTTCGCGAACAAGTACCGTCCGTCGGCGCGCTTGAGGTAGATCAGGGCTCCGACGTTGTCGGCGACATCCTCCAGCAACTTTTCGCTGGCTCGCACCGCGCTGTCAGTCTGGGCCGACGCGTCGATCTCCCGCACCTGCACGATCATCGGATCGTCTCTCGACGACCCGTGCGCGATCTCGTACGACACCGGCATCCGACGTCCTTCGGCGTCGATGAACCACGCCTGGCCGCGCTCGCTCGCAGGATGACCGGACGTCACCGTCCGTGTCTTCACCCCCGGCAATACCATCGCCAGGTCAGCGCCCACGATGGAGGCCTCGGACCTCCTGGTGAGCCGAACGAATGCGGGATTCACTGCAACGACTGTCGACGCGCCCCGGGACTGCGACTGGACCAACGCAGTCGCCGACGGTAGGGCCTTGAAGATCTCTCGGAAGTCGACCATCAGCGCTCAAGATACGCGGATCGTTCTGAGGCCGGAGCAATTCCTCGGAGTCGTTGCACTACCCGAACCTCCGTCTAGGAGCGGTCAGCGACGCTGTCAACGAGGGTCGCCGGCCCGCTGAGGGTCGTAGGACACCAGACGAGGGAATCCGGCCCCAGGACCGCTCGTCCAGGTGTACCGCGCGCCTGGATTACTGGAGCTGACACCCCGCGCGGCGAAGAGGTGCGGGCCGCACACCACATCCTGGCTCTGGGCCACAGGCCACTGCTCGAGAATGGCCTGGCGGCCGTGTCCCGTGGCCATCGCCCATCGCAGGCCGTCCAGGTCGACGCCTTCGCACGACGCCGCGACGCGATAGACGATGGGCAGTACAGATACGCACTCATGGTCGACCCAGAAGGCCCTGCGAAGTGCCTCGTCCAACTCGTCGCTCGCTCTGAGTCCGCCAGCGCGTGGATGCTTGGCCGCCTGCACCGCTTCAAGGACCGGTAGCGTAGTGACCGCGAAGGTTCGATGATCGATGAGTACATCGACCCGGGTCGTGCGGATCTGATTTCGAAGCGTATGAAGCGCTAGCGTCGCCCAGGGGCACCCGATGTCGGACCAGACCGTGATGACATTTCCAGCACCGTTGACGAGCGTCTGCCCCCCCACGTGGTTCACCTGGACACCTGCTCGATCCCGAGCCGCCGGTCTCCCAGCACCGGGAACTCCCGTCTGATGGTGGCGACGGCGCCAAGATCGAGCTCGACGCTCAACACTGACGTCCCTCGGGAAGCGGACGCGATGACCTCGCCCGTCGGACCGACGACCTGGCTGTGGCCACCCATATCGAGACCCCCGTGCCGGCCACCGTCATTGCTCTGGATCATGAACGCCTGATTCTCGATGGCGCGGGCCACACCCAACGTCTTCCAGTGCTCAACCCTCGGCAGCGGCCACGCGGCTGAAACGACGAGCACTTCGGCGCCGCGGTCGATGAGCCCGCGGAACATCTCGGGGAAGCGCAAGTCGTAACAGGTTGCGAGTCCGATGGTGCAGAGGGGGTGCCCGTTCTTGTCCTCGAGCTCCGCCGCGACAACGTCTACACCGGCCTCGATGAGTTCCGCTTCCCCCGCTCCAAAGCCGAATCGATGAATCTTCTGGTACTTCGCCATCAGTTCGGAAGATGTCAAGGCTGGTGAGACAGTCGTTGTCTAGGCGGTCTGTATCAGGGCCTCCTGGGAGGG
>NZ_BAAGRO010000005.1:0-72863 GCF_054782915.1 Nocardioides hungaricus
GGTCCGGGATGTCCTGAACCACAACACTGCCCCCGCTACTGTGTGATGTCTCAGGACATCCCGGAGGGCCGAACCCGATAGTCGTGGGTTCGGCCCTCCGTTGTTTCAGGGGGTGGGGCCGGGCGGGAGCCAGGTGATCTTGCCGGCCTTGTCGACCTTGTCGTAGCGGACTCGGTCGTGGGTGTCGTGGTCGTGGTCGCCGGTGCTCGGGGTCGCCTTGGGTCGGGTGGTGTAGATCGTGGCCGGGGTTGCCCGGTGGGGTAGGGACCGGTGGGGCCGGTGGTCGTTGTACTCCTCGGCGAAGGCGTCGAGGAGTCCTCGTCGTACTTCCGATAGTTCCTCGCCGTCAGCGCCGCAGCCAGCGACCTGATCCTGAAACAAGCCACGAACCAACGCCCCAAGGCTAGAGATTCCGCCAGTAGGTGATCGCCCGCTGCGCACCGCGATGGACGCACGAGCCACCCCGGTGGCTGCGTTGCGGTCGCGCGACGATGGATCCACAGGGCCTTCGCGACCGCGTCGCCATCGCACGCCCCTCGCGCCCCTCGCGACGGCCGACCCAACACGTACTCAGTTGCAAGCTGAGGGTCAGGCGATCACTTGCCGAGCGCCTTGTCGAGGGTGTCGTAGAAGTCCTGGACGGTCTTGGGCTCGAACAGCTTGCCGTCGATGTAGAACGTCGGCGTCCCCTGCACGCCGAGCTCGGTGCCGTCGTCGACGTCCTTCTGGACGCGCTGCTCCACCGCGGGGTCCGCGTAGTCGGCGTCGAACTGCGCCATGTCCAGGCCGATCTCCTCGGCGTAGCCGCGGAACACGTCGTCCTGGGGCACCTTCTTCTCGGCCCACGACTTCTGGTTCTCATACATCAGCTGGTACATCTCGACGAACTTGTCCTGCCGGGCCGCCGCCTCGACCGCGCGGGCGGCGCGCATGGAGTTGAAGTGGCTGGGCAGCGGGAAGTACCGGGCGATGAAGGTGACCTCGCCCTCGTACTGCTGCCGGAGCTGCTCGACGAGCGGGTAGAACGCGCCGCAGGCCTCGCACTCGAAGTCGAGGAACTCGACGAACGTGACGTCGCTGCTTCCCTCCGTGCCGACGATCCGGCTGTCCTCGCGGATCAGGGCCGTGTCCTGGCCGGTCGAGCCGGTGGAGTCGTCGACCGCGGCCACGGGGGACTTGCCGGCGTCGCGGTTCGCGAGGACCAGCACCACCGCGATCGCGATCGCGACCACCGCGGCCAGGCCGATCGTCACCTTCGTCCGGGTCTGCACGCCGTCCTCCTCGCCGTGCTGCGGGAGCACGTTGCCGATTGCTACTAATCAAGATAGTAGATTGTCGGGTGTGGAGTACATCGGGAAGCGGCTGCTGCTCGCCGCGGCGGGCATCGTCACCGTGGTCGCGCTCGGCGCGTGCAGCGGAGGAGGCGACGGCTCGTCGATCACGACCGCGGCCGACGGCGGGGCGATCCAGCAGTTCCCGGTCGCGGAGCGGCCGGCCGTGGAGGACTTCGAGGGCCGGCTGCTCGGCGGCGGGACCGCCACGGCGGCGGACCTCGACGGCGTCGTCACCGTGGTCAACCTCTGGGGGTCCTGGTGCGGCCCGTGCCGGGTGGAGGCGCCGGCGCTGCGCGAGGTGGCCGGCCAGTACGCCGACCGCGGCGTGCAGTTCCTCGGCCTGAACATCCGCGACAACGACGCGGCCGCCCGGGCGTTCGAGGAGCGCTACCGGATCCCCTACGACAGCATCGCCTCCGAGGACTCGCCCCGAGTCGCGCTCGCGTTCGCCGGCAAGATCATGACGGCGGCGGTGCCGATGACCGTCGTCGTCGACACCGAGCGCCGCATCGCGGCCCGCGTGGTCGGCCGCGCCACCGCCGCGACCCTGCGCGGCCTGATCGACGACGTGCTCGCCGAGACGGCTTCGAGTACTCCCTCCGGCCGCCCGTGAGCGAGCGCGGGCGGCACCGGGGCCGGCGCAGTCGTCGGACCGTGATCGTCCCCGCGGTGCTCTCGGTCGCCACGGTCGTCGTGCTGGGCCGGCCGCTCCTCGACGGCGGTGACGGGTCGTCGCGCGAGTCGGCCGTGGCCGAGAGCCCCGTCGCCGAGCCGGACCGCCCCGTCGCCGGGACCCGGCCGGCCCTGGGCGCGGGCGCGGCACCACCGACCGAGCGCCCCGAGCGACGCCCGGAGCGGCAGCCGGTGGTGGTGCCCCAGGACGGCCCGGGGACCTTCACGGTCGTGCCGGCCGCCGTACGCCGCGCAACGCCGGACCACGCCTACTCCGTCGAGATCGAGAGCGGCCTCGACCTCGCCCCGGGCCGCACCGCGGGCCTGGTCGACGCGATCCTCGCCGACGGGCGCGGGTGGTCGAGCCAGGGGCACTCCTTCGCCCGGGTCGACCAGGACCCCGAGCTGCGCATCCTGGTCGCCACGCCGGCGACGACCGACGAGCTGTGCGCGCCGCTGCAGACGCGGGGCCGGGTCTCGTGCCGCAACGGCGCGCTCGTGGTGCTCAACGCGATCCGCTGGACCGAGGGCATCCCCGACTACCGCGGCGACCTCCTCGGCTACCGCCGCTACCTCGTCAACCACGAGGTCGGCCACGCGCTCGGCCGGTCCCACGTCTCCTGCCCGGGCGCCGGCCAGCCGGCGCCGGTGATGATGCAGCAGAGCTACGGGCTTGCCGGGTGCCGCAAGAATGCCTGGCCATGAGCACCGAGACGGCGCTCGCGCCCCGACTGCTGCTCGCCCTGGCTGGCGGGCTCGCGACCGCGGCCGCGTTCCCGCCGCTGGACCTGCCCGTGCTCGCCGTGGGCGGGGTGGCGGCGTTCGCGCTGGCCACCCGCGACCTGACGGTACGGCGCGGCGCGCTGGTCGGTCTTGTCTACGGGCTCGGCTTCCAGGCCCTGCTGCTGTGGTGGCTGTGGGCGTCGATCGCGCCGGGGGCGTGGGCCGCCCTCTCCGTCGTGCAGGCGCTCTGGCTCGCGCTGCTCGGCGCGCTCGCGTCGCCGGTGCGGCGGTTGCCGGGCGGGATCGCCTGGCTCGCCGTGCTGTGGGTCGCGGTCGAGACGCTGCGCTCGACCTGGCCGCTCGGGGGGATGCCGTGGGGCCGGCTGGGCTTCTCGGCCGTCGACACGCCCTGGCAGTCGTGGCTCGCCTGGGGCGGCGTCACCGGCGCGGGGCTCGTCGTCGCCCTGCTCGGCGTGGCCGTGGCGGAGGCCGTCGCGCGGCGCCGGACCGCCGGGGTCGCTGCCGGGGTCGCTGCCGGGGCTCTGGCGCTCGCCGTCCTCCCCGCCGCGGTCGGCGGCGTCGGTGACGACGAGCCGTCGGCGACCACGGCCCGGCTGATGATCGTGCAGGGCGGCGTACCCGGTGCGGGCAACGACCTCGTCGCGCACCACCGCCAGGTCACGGCCAACCACCTGGCTGAGACCGAGCGCCTCGTCGCCGGGCTCGAGGCCGCGGACCAGCCGCCGCCCGACCTGGTGCTGTGGCCGGAGAACGCCACCGCCGTCGACGCGACCGAGGACGAGACCGCGCGGGCGCAGCTCCAGGCGGCCGCCGCCGCGGCCGGGGCGCCCCTGCTGGCGGGCTCGATCAGCGACGGCCCCACGGACCGGCAGGCGCGCAACCAGGGCATCCTCTGGTCGGCCGAGGGGGTGCCCGGGGCGCGCTACACCAAGCGCCACCTGGTGCCGTTCGGCGAGTACGTGCCGTTCCGTGCGCTGGCGACCCGGATCTCCAGCCGGGTCGCGGAGATCGAGCGCGACATGGTGCCCGGCGAGATCGGGGACCCGCTCGAGGTCGGACGGCTCTCGATCGCCGACGCCCTGTGCTTCGACGTCGCCTACGACGACGTCATCGGCCCCCAGGTACGGCGCGGCGCCACGCTCGTCACCGTGCAGACGAGCAACGCGATGTTCCTGGGCACCGACCAGCCGGCGCAGCAGTGGGAGATCAGCCGGGCCCGCGCGGTGGAGACCGGGCGCTCGGTGGTGGTCGCCTCGATCAACGGCATCTCGGGCGCGATCGCGCCCGACGGCCGGGTCGCGACCCGCCTGCCCGACCGGGTGACGACCGGCGCCGTGGTCGAGGTCCCGCTCGAGACGGCGCTGACGCCGGCCACCCGGCTCGGCCCCTGGCCGGCGCGTGCGGCGGTCGCGCTGGGGCTGCTCCTCGCCCTCGCGGCCGTGGTCCGAGGGGCCCGCGCGCGGGCCGCCCGGGCGCCATCTACTATTTCCGCTAGTAGTCGAGGCGAGGTGGATGGTGAGTGACTCCGCGGCACCGCGAGTGCGGCTGACCCGTCTCGTCGGGCCACCGCGGTGGGCGTGGCGCACGCTGACGTCGATGCGCACGGCCGTCATCCTGCTGTGCCTGCTGGCGCTCACGGCGATCCCCGGCTCGGTGCTGCCGCAGCGCGGCGTCGCCAGCGACCCGTTCGCGGTCGTGCAGTTCATGGAGGAGAACCCCGGCATCTCGCCGTGGCTCGACCGGCTCAGCCTCTTCAACGTGTACTCCGCGCCGTGGTTCGCGGCGATCTACATCCTGCTGCTCGTCTCGATGACCGGCTGTGTGCTGCCGCGCTGCCTGCGGCTCTGGCGCAACGTGCGGGCCCAGCCCCCGGCGACGCCGACCAACCTCGGCCGGCTCGACGGCCACCGCGGCGTCGTCGTACCCGGCGAGGCCGCCGCGCCCGCGCTGGCCGGCGCCGCCGGGCTGCTCCGGAGCCGCCGGTTCCGGGTCGTCGCGACCGACACCGAGGTCCGCGCCGAGAAGGGCTATCTGCGCGAGCTCGGCAACCTCGGCTTCCACCTGTCCCTCCTGCTGCTCCTCCTGGGCGTGGCCTACGGCAAGCTGGTCGGCTTCGAGGGCCGTGTGGTCGTGGTCGAGGGCTCGACCTTCACCAACTCCCGGGAGCAGTACGACGCGTTCAGCCCGGCCGCGCTGACCGACGTCTCGGCCCTCACGCCGTTCAGCGTCCGCCTCGACGACTTCACCGTCGAGTACGAGACCAGCGGGCTCCAGCGGGGCAACCCGACCGCCTTCGACGCCAAGGTGACCGTCACCGAGGGGGCCAGCGGCGGGCAGGAGCGGACCACCACGGCGAGCCCCAACAACCCGATCAACGTCGACGGGACGAAGCTCTTCGTCACCGGCAACGGCTACGCCCCGGTCGTGTCGGTCCGCGACGCGACCGGGGAGGTCGTGACCTCGGGGCCCGTCGTGTTCCTCCCCGACGACCTCAACTACGCCTCGACCGGCGTGATCAAGGCTCCCGACGCGAAGCCGGAGGGGCTGGCCTTCGAGGGCCGGTTCCTCCCGACGTCGACCCTCGGGCAGGACGGCCCGATCTCGGCGTACCCCGACCTGGTCAACCCCGAGCTCGTCCTCACCGCCTACCGCGGCGACCTCGGCCTGGACCGGCCCCAGTCCGTCTTCAGCCTCGACATGTCGGGTCTCAAGCAGCTGTCCGGCAAGCGTCCGCTCATCCTCGCGCCGGGCGACACGGTCGAGCTGCCCGACGGCCGCGGCTCGATCACCTTCGACCGCGTCGCCCGGTTCGTGAACTTCCAGGTCGCCTACGACCCGGGCAAGGAGATCTCGCTCGCCGCCGCGATCCTCCTGCTCCTCGGGCTCACCATGTCCCTCACGATCCCGCGCCGGCGCTGGTGGATCCGGGCGACCCCGCGCGAGGATGGGCTCGTGCAGATCGAGGTCGGCGGGCTCAGCCTGACCCGCCGCGAGCTGCCGGGCCGCGACCGGGAGCAGCTCGACGCCTGGCTCGCGAGCACCGCCGACCAACCCGCACTCCAGCCGACCGCAGCCCGGGAGGGCAGATGACACCGCAGGAACTGGCCCAGCTCAGCAACACCGCCGTCGCCGCGACGATCGTGGTGTTCTCGCTCGCGATCATCGTCTACGCGGTCTGCGCCGCCATCCGGCGCACCCAGGTACGCCGGGCCGCGACCCACCCCGCCGAGCAACTCGCCGGCCACCCCGCCGCGCCGGTCGCCGTCCCGGCGGGCGTCGGCACCGGCGACGCCTGGCCGCCGGCGCCGCTGGCCGGGGCGGCCGCTCCGCCGCCGGCCGACCGGCGGTTCCTGGACCGCCTCGCCGACGTCCTCGTCGGCCTCGGCACGCTCCTGCTCGGGTCCGCGCTGCTCCTGCGCGGCCTGTCCGCCGGGCGCCCGCCCTGGGGCACGATGTACGAGTTCACGCTGGCGGCGACCTTCGCCGCGTCGGTCGTCCTGTGCTTCTGCCTCCGCAGCGAGCTCGTCCGGGCGCTCGCCGCGTGGGTCGTCGCGATCATCGTGCTCGCCCTCGGCCTGGCCGTCGCGGTGCTCTACAGCCCGGCCGGCAACCTGGTCCCGGTGCTCGACTCGTACTGGCTGGTCATCCACGTCTCCTCGGCCATCCTCGGGGGCGGCATCTTCACCCTGGGCTTCGTGGTCTCGGTGGCCTACCTGGTGCGCTCGCGCCAGGAGCTCCGGCGCCCCGAACTGGCCGCGACCGCGACGTCGGCCGCGCGCCTGGACCGGCTGGCGTACACGCTCTACCTCGTGGCGTTCCCGATCTGGACGTTCGCGGTGATCGCGGGCGCGATCTGGGCCGAGAACGCGTGGGGCCGGTACTGGGGATGGGACCCGAAGGAGACCTGGGCCTTCATCACCTGGGTCTTCTACGCGGCGTACCTGCACGCCCAGGCGACCCCGCGCTGGCGCGGCACCCGGGCGTCGGTCGTGGCCCTGCTGGGCTACGCCGCGTTCCTCTTCAACTTCTTCGGCGTCAACCTCTGGATCAGCGGCCTCCACTCGTACGCCGGCGTCTGACCGGAGTGGCCGTCGCACCTGAGGTGAATGTCCCGGGATCAGCGATTCCACAGCAGCTCCGTCAGGTGCGTGGGCCATCCGCAGGCAGCGGCTACCGCCTGAGGTCGCGCAGCACCCGCTGGCTGGCCAGCTTGCCGGGAGAGCCGATGACGCAGCCGCCGGGGTGGGTGCCGGAGCCGCACTGGTAGTAGCCGTCGATCGGAGTGGCGTACTGGCTCCAGCCGGGGGCCGGGCGGAAGAAGTACATCTGCGGGGCGAGGAACTCGCCGGCGAAGATGTTGCCCTCGGTCAGGCCGGTGCGGGTCTCGATGTCGACCGGCGTGACGACCTCGCGGTGCAGCACCAGGTCTCCGAAGCCGGGGAAGTGCGACTCGAGCACGGCCTGCGCCTTGTCGCCGAAGGCCTGGCGCTCGGTCTCCCAGTCGCTGCCGCGCAGCTCGTACGGCGCGTACTGCACGAAGCACGACATGACGTGCTTGCCCGGGGGCGCCATGTCGGGGTCGATGACCGACTGGATCGCGCCGTCGATGAACGGCTGCTCGGAGTACCAGCCGTACTTGGCGGCGTCGAAGGCCCTCTCGACGTACTCGATGGTCGGGCCGATGTTGAGGAAGCCGCCGAAGTGGTCGACCGTGTCGGGCAGCGCGGGGAAGACCGGCAGCGCGTCGAGGGCGAAGTTCACCTTCGCCGAGACGCCGCGGAACCGCATCCGGCGGACGTTGTCGACCAGGTCGAGCGGCAGCTCGCGGGGCTCCACCAGCTCGAGGAAGGTACGCCGGGGGTCGAGCGCCGACACCACGACCGGAGCCCGGAACTCCGTGCCGTCCTCCAGCCCGACGCCGACGGCGCGGCCGCCCTCGGTCAGCACGGACGTGACCGGCGCGGCCAGGCGGATCTCGGCGCCGTACGCCTGCGCCGCGCGGGCGAGGACCTGGGTGAAGCCGCCGTTGCCACCCTTGTGGAACGCCCATGAGCCGAGGTGGCCGTCGTGCTCGCCCATCTTGTGGAAGAGGAGGACCAGGCCGGAGCCCGGCGACATCGGCCCCACCTGGGAGCCGATGATCGAGGAGGAGGCGTGGTAGCCCTTGATCGCCTCGTGCTCGAAGTAGTCGTCGAGCCAGTCCCTGGCGCTGCCGGTGAGCAGCCGCACGAGGTCGTGCATGGTCTTGCGGTCGATGCCGCCGAGGTGGTCCATCAGCCACTTGACGTCGACCTCGTCCTCGGGGTCGGTGCCCCAGAGGTCCGGCGGCGGGTTGTCGAACAGCGGCCGGATCGCCTGGCAGACGCGGTCCAGGTCGCGGTGGTAGCGCTCGTAGGCGTCCGCGTCGCGCGGCGAGTGCCGACGTACCTCCTGGAGGTTCTGGGCATGGTCGTCGCCGAAGAGCAGGTAGTCGCCGTCGCCGGTCGGGTGGAACGACGACGGCATCATCAGCGGCAGGAAGCCGTGCTCGACCAGGTTCAGCTCGTGGATGATCTCGGGCCGCAGCAGGCTGAGCGCGTAGGAGAACGTCGTGAAGTTGAAGCCGGGCAGCAGCTCCTCGGTGATCGCGGCGCCGCCCACGAGGTCGTTCTTCTCCAGCACCAGCGTGCGCAGGCCCGCCTTGGCGAGGTACGCCGCATGGGTCAGTCCGTTGTGGCCTCCGCCGACGACGATCGCGTCGTACTCATGCCTGGATCCTGGGGCGCTCATCCGCGCTTCCTCTCTTCCTTCTTCCGGGGAGGGTCGAAGAACGGCATCGGGGTCGTGGCGACCCGCACCGTGGTGTTGTGGTGGTTGACGGCCAGCTCGAGCCGCAGCCCGGTGCCGGGCACGGCGAGGTCGGGGCGGACCCGGGCGATGCCGATGTGCCGCTGGAGCACGGGGGAGTAGACGAAGCTCGTGCAGTAGCCGACCTCGGCGCGGTCGTCGTCAACCCCTGGTGAGTGATAGAGCATCGACTCGTACGGCCAGGGGTGCTCGGACTTCGGCGGGAACAGGTCGGCCTCGCGGTAGAGCCGCAGCCAGTCGTCGGCGTCGACGACGATGCCGGTGGTCGCCCAGCGCGAGGTGCCGTCGACCAGCTCGTGGCGGATCGCGTCGGAGCCGACGAACCTCCGCGAGCCGTCGCGGACGCCGCGCAGCATCCAGCCGAAGCCGAGCTCCTTGGGCGTCACGCAGTCGGCGTCGCTGAACGTCAGCCGCGCGTCGTGCCACTCGACGTCGACCAGCGGCAGGCCGGCCTCGATGCGCAGCGTCATCAGCGCCTCCTCGCCGAACGGCCGGATGCTGTGCGGCCGCCCGGCCTCGAGCACCGCGTCGAGCACGGCGAGGGCGTCGTCGGCCGCGACGGTGATCTCGAAGCCGAGGTCGCCGGTGTAGCCGGTGCGCGAGAGCGTGACGCCGGCGCCCGCGACCTTCGCCGGCGCGTGGTCGAAGTAGCCCAGCGACTCGGCCTCCGGCATCAGCCCGGCGAGCACCGTCCGCGAGCGCGGGCCCTGGACGGCGAGCATCGCGTAGCCCTCGGTGACGTCCTCGAGCTCGACCCGCATCCCGGCCCCGAGCTCCTGGAACCACGACAGCGCCGGGCGGCCGGCGGTCAGCAGGAACTCGTCGGCCGCGTGCCGGAACACCACGCCGTCGTGCATGACGTAGCCGCGGTCGTCGCACCAGGCGGTGTAGTGGGCCTGGCCGGGACGGCAGGCCCGGATGTCGCGCACCAGTGCACCGGCGAGCAGCCGCTCGGCGTCCGGGCCGGTGACGGCGTACTTGTAGAGCGGCGAGGTGTCGAAGACGCCGACGCCGTTGCGGACCGCGAAGTACTCGTGCTTGGGCGCATGGCTGTAGCGCAGCGGGGACAGGGTGCCCTGCCAGTGGGTGTAGAGGTGCTGGCTGTTGAGCTCGCTGAGCCGCGCGTGGAACGGCGTCGTCCTGATCATGGGGATCCTTCCGGAAGGCCGTGAGCCAGCATATTCAGGGTTGCGGCGGGTTCGGGCCGAGATCTGGAAGTCAGAGCTGCAGGTGCAGCCGCAGGGCGTCATCGAGCTCGAGCATCAGTCGAGCCGGGACTCGACCGATCGCGGGACCGACACGCTCGACGGCGACCGAGCGGACCTGCTCTGCCTGCGCCTTCGAATCCGCGCGCAGCTGGGTCTCATCGGCGGGGAGGAGCACCTGGAACGGGAAGACGCGGGCCACGTTGCTGGTGACCGGCACAACGGTGACGACGCCGCGTCCGAGCCGGTGTGCAGTGCTGTTGGCCCGGTCGTTGCCGACGAGTACGGCGGGTCGGCGCTTGTCGGCCTCACTGCCACGGGTTGGCTCCAGGTCGACGAGGCGGATCTCACCGCGCCGCATCGGCCAGCCCGTCGGCGGTCACCGCCGCCCAGGCGGCCTCCTCGCCGGTCGTCTCCCACTCGTCCCACGCCTCGGCGTAGGCGGCTTCGAGCTCGGGGTCGCGCAGGCGTCGAATGGCCTGTTGGACCGCGGCGGACCGCGACTCCAGGCCGGCCTGCTCGACGTAGCGGTCCAGTGCGGCGAGATCCTCCTCGCTCAGGCTCACGCTCAGCTTCATGGAGCCGATGCTACCCATGCGCACCTACCGATACTACCCAGGTAGCACCATCAGAGCACCGCGTCGAGGAAAGTCTTCGTCTCCGGGCGCGTCGGGGCCGCAACAATCTCCGCCGGAGGCCCCTCTTCGAGGATGCGGCCCTCGTGGAAGAAGCACATCCGGTCGGCGACCTCGCGGGCGAACCCCATCTCGTGGGTGACCACCATCATCGTCATGTGCAGCTCGGTGGCCAGCGAGGTCATCACCGCCAGCACCTCGCCGGTGAGCTCTGGGTCGAGGGAGGACGTGGGCTCGTCGAAGAGCATGACGTCGGGCTCCATCGCGAGCGCACGGGCGATCGCGACCCGCTGCTGCTGGCCGCCGGAGAGCCGGATCGGGTGCTCGCCGGCCTTGTCCGCCAGCCCGACCCGGTCGAGCAGGTCCATCGCCCGCCTCTCGACCTCGGCCTGCCTGCCCTCGCCCGCGCACATCGGCCCGCACATCACGTTGTCGAGCGCGGTCATGTTCGGGAACAGGTTGAACTGCTGGAAGACCATGCCGGTCTTGAGCCGCAGCTGCCGGATCTGCCTGCGCTTGCGCCGGGTCCGATGCCCGCCCTCGAGGCGTACGCCGGACACCTCGATCGACCCCGACGTCGGGTCCTCGATCATGTTGACGCAGCGCAGCAGCGTGGACTTGCCGGACCCGGACCGGCCGAAGATCACCACGACCTCGCCCCTGCGGATCTCCAGGTCCACTCCCCGCACGACCTCGAGGTGGCCGAAGCTCTTGTGCAGGCCCGCGATGCGGACGACCGGCTCGCTCATCCGCCACCTCCCGTCGAGTGGTGCTGCGGCTTGAGCACCGGCGTCCGCACGTAGCCGCGGGCCACCCGGTTCTCGAGGCGGCGCTGGAAGAACGAGAAGATCGCGGTGAGGCCCCAGTAGAGCAGCGCGCACGCGAGATAGGCCTCGAGGTTCTTGAAGTCCGCCTTGCCGAGCAGCTGGCCCCGGCGGAAGATCTCGGCGCTCGCGACGGTCACGCCGAGGAACGAGACCAGCGCGGTGTCCTTCATCATCGCGATGAACTCGTTGCCGGTCGGCGGGATGATCACCCGGAACGCCTGCGGCAGGATCACCTTGCGCATCTTCTGGCCGTGCGTCATGCCGAGCGCGTCCGCCGCCTCGGACTGGCCGACGGCCACCGCCTGGATGCCGGCGCGGAAGATCTCGGTCATGTAGGCGCCGTAGTTGAGGCCGAGCGCCAGGGTGCCGGCCACGGCCGCGTCCATGATCAGCGCGGACTCGAAGCCGTCGGGCAGCCAGGCGTACCTGTCGACGAGGTTGCCGCCCACCGGCGGCAGCGCCAGGTAGAGCAGGAACATCTGGACGATCAGCGGCGTGCCCCGGAAGAACGAGGTGTAGAAGCCGGAGACGCCGTAGGCGATCGGGTTCGACGACAGCCGGGCCAGCGCGCCGAGGGTCGCCAGCACGATCGCGATCGCGATGCCGCCGACCGCCATGATCAGTGTGTAGCGCAGGCCGCCGGAGATGTAGCCGATGTTGTCGCGGATCCACTGCCGGTCGAAGCCCGCGGCCAGCACGAACAGGCCGAGCAGCACGAAGATGACGGCCCAGACGGCCGCCACCTTCAGGCGGAACGGCACCCGCGCACTGGCGAGCGCGAGCCGTTCCAGGGGCGACTCGGGAGAGGTCACTGCCGGACCGTCAGGTCGACCCCGTCGTACCACTTCTCGGAGAGCGACGTCAGGGTGCCGTCGTCGTGCATCTCGCCGACGATCCCGTCGACCGCCTCGACCAGGCTGGCCGGGTCGAGCTTGGAGGACTTGTCGATGGCCACCGCGAGCGGCTCGTAGAACACCGGGTCGCCGACGATCTTGACCGGGTTGCCGGCGTCCGCGTAGCCCTGGGCGGTGGTCAGCGAGGTGATCACGGCGTCCAGGCGGGTGCCGTCGCCGAGGGCGAGGTCCTGCAGCGCGGTGGTGTCGGTGTCGTAGCCGGAGACCTCGGCGTCGTCGATGACGAAGTCGAAGGAGAACCCGTCGATCGCCAGGCTCTTGGTGAGGTACTGGTCGTAGGTGCAGCCCGAGCAGACCCCGATCTTCGCGCCGTCGAGGTCGGTGCTGACGTCGGAGACGCTGGTGTTGTCGGAGTTCACCACCACCACCGCCGGCGTGTAGTAGTAGGGCTGGGTGAAGTTCAGGACCTGCTGCCGGTCGTTGGTCGGCGTCATCGAGCCGACGCTCATCTGCCAGCGGTTGTTCCAGCTGCCGGCGGTGATGACGTCCCAGGACGGCGTCTCCCAGGCGATGTCGACGCCGAGCCGGTTCGCGATCTCGGTGGCGACGTCGATGTCGAAGCCGACGTACTCGTTGGTCTTGGGGTCGAGCGAGGACTGCGGCGGGTAGGCCGGGTCGGTCGACACCGTGATCGTGCCGCGCTCGCAGATGTCCGCGAGCAGGTCGCCGGAGGCGTCGGTGGTCGCGCAGACGCCCTCCCCAGTCGCAGTGGGCCCGGTCGTGGGCTCGTTCGCGGAGGGGTCGGCACCGCCTCCGCCGTCGTCCCCGCAGCCCGCGAGGAGCAGGGCGAGTACGGCGGTGACGGCGGCCAGGGCCTTCGGGCCTCGAGCGAGCTGCAGCATGGGCGTGCCTCCTCCGGGGACGGACGCAATTGCGTCGTTGGGGCAATATGGCAGAGATTCGCCCGCGAGAGGGGGTTAAGCTATTACTGACCGCTCGGTCTGTAATTGGAGGGAACGATGACCGCCACCCCGCTGTCGGAGGCCGACCTGCTCGCCGAGTTCGAGCGGATCGTCGGGGCGCACGACCGGGTCGAGCCGCGCGACTGGATGCCGGAGAAGTACCGCGCGACGCTGGTCCGCCAGATCGCGCAGCACGCGCACTCCGAGATCATCGGCATGCAGCCCGAGGGCAACTGGATCACGCGCGCGCCGTCGCTGCGCAGGAAGGCGATCCTGCTGGCCAAGGTGCAGGACGAGGCCGGGCACGGGCTCTACCTGTACTCGGCGTGCGAGACCCTCGGCGTCTCCCGGGGCGAGCTGACCGAGAGGCTGATCGGCGGGCAGCAGAAGTACTCCTCGATCTTCAACTACCCGACGCTGTCGTACGCCGACGTCGGGACCATCGGCTGGCTGGTCGACGGCGCGGCGATCTGCAACCAGGTGCCGCTGTGCCGCACGTCGTACGGCCCCTACGGGCGGGCGATGATCCGGATCTGCAAGGAGGAGTCATTCCATCAGCGGCAGGGCTACGAGCTGCTGATGACGATGATGCGCGGCACCGAGGAGCAGCGCGCGATGGTGCAGGAGTCGGTGGACCGGTTCTGGTGGCCGGCGCTGATGATGTTCGGCCCGCCGGACGCCGACTCGCCCAACACCGCGCAGTCGATGGCGTGGGGGATCAAGCGCGACACCAACGACGACCTGCGGCAGAAGTTCGTCGACATGACCGTGCCGCAGGCGGCGGCGCTGGGCGTCACGCTGCCCGACCCCGACCTGGTCTGGAACGAGGAGCGCGGCCACCACGACTTCGGGCAGCCCGACTGGGAGGAGTTCCTGACGGTCGTCAGGGGCGGCGGGCCGTGCAACGCGCAGCGGATCGCGCACCGGCGCCGGGCGCACGAGGACGGCGCGTGGGTGCGTGCGGCGGCGGTCGCCTTCGCGGCGCGGGAGGGATCGTGAGTGAGATCCGGGCCGAGTGGCCGCTCTACGAGGTGTTCGTGCGCGGCCGCCGCGGCCTGAACCACGTGCACGTCGGGTCCCTGCACGCGGCCGACGACCGGATGGCGCTGCTCCACGCGCGCGACGTGTACACCCGGCGCAACGAGGGCGTGAGCATCTGGGTGGTGCGCTCGGCCGACGTGGTGGCGTCGAGCCCGGACGAGAAGGACCCGCTGTTCGCGCCGGCCGGCGACAAGGTCTACCGGCACCCCACGTTCTACGCCATCCCCGACGACGTCCCGCACATGTGATGCACGACCACGACGCGGACCACCGGTCCGTCTACGACGGTCTCGCCGGCGGCGACGAGTCGCAGTGGGCCTTCGGGACGGCCCCCTCGGAGCTGCCGGGCGAGGACCCCTTGGCCGGCGTCGACACCACGATCCCGTCCGGGATGGATGCCGCCGCCCTGGCGCGCTACTGCCTGATGCTCGGCGACGACGCGCTCATCCACTCCCACCGGCTCTCGGAGTGGACCAGCAACGCGCCCGACCTCGAGGACGACATCGCGCTGGCCAACATCGCGCTCGACCTGCTCGGCCAGGCCCGGCTGCTGCTCGCCCGTGCGGCGGCGGCCGACCCGTCCGTCGTTCCCCCGCTGCCGGAGGGCTCGCCGGTGCCGCCCGAGGACGCGCTCGCGTTCTTCCGCGACGAGTCGGAGTTCCGCAACGTCCGCCTCGTCGAGGCGCCGAACGGCGACTTCGCGGTCACGATCGCCCGGCTGCTGCTCGCGTCGACGTACCGCCTCGCGCTGCTCCAACGGCTGGTAGGGAGCCGTGATCCGGTGCTCGCCGCGATCGCGGCCAAGGGGGTCAAGGAGGTCGCCTACCACCGCGACTACGCCGGCCGCTGGTTCCTCACCCTCGCGCGCGGGACGGAGGAGTCGCGGCGCCGGCTGGTCGCCGGGCTCGACCTGGTCTGGCCGTGGTACGGCGAGCTGTTCTGCACCCATCCCGACGAGCGGGCCGTCGGCGTCGACCCCGCGACCGTGGCCGACGAGGTCGCGGCCGTGCTGGAGCAGGTCTTCTCGGTCAGCGGCGTCGAGCGGCCCGAGGTCGCGCCGGCCGGGCCGGTCGCCGGGGGCGTCGGCCGCGACGGCCGGCACACCGAGGCGATGGGCCTGCTGCTGGCGCAGATGCAGTCCGTGGCCCGCGCCCACCCCCTGGGGCAGTGGTGAGCACGGTGACCAGCCAGGCGTACGCCGTGGCGGCGGCCGTCAGCGACCCCGAGCTGCCGATGCTGACCCTCGCCGACCTCGGCGTGCTGCGCTCGGTCGACGAGGCCGGCGGCCGCGTGACGGTGACCATCACGCCGACGTACTCCGGCTGCCCGGCGACGGCGACCATGCGCGACGACCTCGTGCACGCGCTGACCGACCGGGGCTACGGCGACGTCGAGGTCCGGGTCAGCCTCAGCCCGGCCTGGACGACCGACTGGATCACCGGTCGCGGCCGCGCGGCGCTCGCCGAGCACGGCATCTCCGCGCCCGGCCCGGCGCCTCGGCGCGACGGCCCGGTCGCGCTGACGCTGACGCCGACTCGGCGCGCGATCGCCTGCCCGCGCTGCGGATCGGCCGCGACCGAGCTGGTCTCGGAGTTCGGCGCCACCGCGTGCAGGGCGATGTACCGCTGCACCGACTGCCTCGAGCCGTTCGACCACGTCAAGGAGATCTGAGTGCGGTTCCACGAGCTCACGGTCGCCGAGGTCGAGCGTCTCACCGACGACTCGGCGGCGATCACGTTCGCGGTGCCGGACGACCTGCGCGAGGAGTTCGCGTTCGCGGCCGGCCAGTCGCTGACGCTGCGCAAGGTGGTCGACGGCGTCGACCACCGGCGGTCGTACTCGATCTGCGCGCCGGTCGGGGCGCGGCCGCGCGTCGGCGTACGCGAGATCCCGGGCGGGATGTTCTCCTCCTGGCTGGTGCGCGGGGTGCGCCCCGGCGACGTGGTGGAGGTGCAGACGCCGGCCGGCAGCTTCCGCGCCGACCCCGCGCAGGGCGGCCGGCACCTGTGCATCGCCGCCGGCTCCGGCATCACGCCGATGCTCTCGATCGCCTCGACCGTCCTCGCCCACCCGGCCGCGACGGTCGCCCTGCTGTACGGGAACCGGACGACGGGCTCGGTCATGTTCGCAGAGGAGCTCGCCGACCTGAAGGATCGGTACGCCGCCCGCCTCGACCTCGTCCACGTCCTCTCGCGCGAGCCACGCGACGTCGAGCTCTTCTCCGGCCGGCTCGACGCGGACCGGCTGCGCCGGCTGCTCACCGTGCTGGTGCCGATCGACGGCGTCGACCACGTCTGGCTGTGCGGGCCGTTCGGCCTGATCGCCGACGCGCGCGAGGTGCTGGCCGACCTCGGTGTGCCGACGGGCCGCGTGCACGCCGAGCTGTTCTACGTCGACGAGCCGCCGCCGGCGCCGGTGCGCGCCGACGCCGAGCTCAGTGGCGACACCAGCGAGGTCACGGTCACCCTCGACGGGCGTACGACGACGTCCGCGATGTCGCGCGGCCGGTCGATCCTCGACGGCGCCGCCGCCACTCGCCACGACCTGCCGTTCGCCTGCAAGGGCGGCGTGTGCGGCACCTGTCGCGCCCTCCTCCGCGAGGGCGAGGTGGACCTGCGGCGCAACTACGCCCTCGGCGACGACGAGGTCGAGCGCGGCTTCGTGCTCACCTGCCAGACCCTGCCCGTGAGCGAGCGGGTCTCGGTGGACTTCGACGCGTGAGCCGGTTGCTGCGGGGGGGTCATGCGGGTTGGTCGTTGGGGGCAGTGGCTGGGCTGTCCCGACTGCCGTGTCGGCGCAATTGCGCTGTTGTGGCAGTGGTTGCCCCGGCCTGGCTGTCATCTTGGCGCAATTGCGCTGCGACGACGGTGCCCGCCGCGCTCCGGACGTCAGCGCCGCGCCGTCAGCCCCTCGAAGGCCAGGGCGGTGATCGAGGCGGCGAGCTCGTCGGCGGAGACCGGGCCGTCGGGGTGGTACCACTCGACCACCGAGTTGACCATGCCGAACAGCAGCCGGCTGGTCAGCTCGGGCGGTACGTCGTCGCGGACCGCGCCCTCGGCGGCGGCCGCCCGCACCAGCGACGCGAGCTTGTCGTCGAGGGCCCGGCGGCGCTCGAGGGCGGCCAGCTCGACCGGGGAGTTGCCGCGGACCCGCAGCAGCAGGGTGACCGCCGGCAGGTGGTCGACCAGGATCCGGACCGACTGCTCGACCGCCGTCCTCAGCCGGTCGGCGGCGCTGGTCCCCGGCTCGGCCTCGACCGCGGCGTCGATCGCGTCGGTGAGCCCGTCGAGAGCCTCGTCGAGGGCAGCCGCGAGCAGCTGCTCGCGGCTGTCGACGTGGTGGTAGATCGCGGACTTGGTGAGGCCGAGCTCCCGCGCCAGGTCGCTCATGCTGGTGCCGTCGTACCCCTGCCGGTTGAACAGGTCGATGGCCCGGCGCAGCACCGTCGCCTGGTCGTAGCCGGGCCGGCCGCGGCGCGGTCCGGGGGGCTCCGGCGAGGGTTCGAGCATGCCCGGATTGTTCCACGGAGTACGCCTTGCGCTTATACCCTAGGGGGGTATGGTAGAGCCATGACTTCCGACCACACCTCGACCCACACCGTCTCCGGCATGACCTGCGCCCACTGCGTCGCCTCGGTCACCGAGGAGGTCCAGGAGATCCCCGGCGTCACCGAGGTCCGGGTGGACCTCGAGAGCGGCGCCCTGTCCGTGACGAGCGAGCGCCCGCTGACCGAGGACGAGGTCCGTGCGGCCGTCGTCGAGGCGGGCTACGAGCTGTCATGAGCACGCCGTCATGAGCAGGGAGGCCGAGCTCGAGCTGACCGGGATGACCTGCGCGTCCTGCGCGAACCGGATCGAGCGCCGGCTCAACAAGGTCCCCGGCGTCACCGCCTCGGTCAACTACGCGACCGAGAAGGCGTGGGTGACCTTCGACGAGACGGTCAGCACCGACGACCTGATCGCCACCGTCGAGTCCGTGGGGTACGGCGCCCGGCTGCCCGCCGCCGAGGTGCCGGACGCCCCCGGGGAGGATCCCGAGCTCCGCGATCTCCGGCAGCGGCTGCTGGTCTCCGCCGCCCTGTCGGTCCCCGTCGTGGTGCTGGCGATGGTGTCCGCGTGGCAGTTCGACTACTGGCAGTGGCTGTCGCTGACGCTGGCCGCGCCGGTGGTCGTGTGGGGCGCCTGGCCGTTCCACCGGGCGGCCTGGGCCAACCTGCGCCACGGCGCCGCCACCATGGACACGCTCGTCTCGATGGGCGTGCTCGCGGCGTTCGGCTGGTCGCTCTACGCGCTCTTCCTCGGGGGCGCCGGCGAGCCCGGCATGACCCATCCGTTCGAGCTCACCGTCGAGCGGATGGCCGGCACGTCGAGCATCTACCTCGAGGTGGCGGCCGGCGTCACGACGTTCATCCTGGCCGGCCGCTTCTTCGAGCTCCGGTCGCGCAAGCAGGCCGGTGCCGCGCTGCGCGCGCTGCTCGACCTCGGGGCCAAGGAGGTCGCGGTGCTCCGCGACGGCGCCGAGGTGCGCGTGCCGGTGGCGCAGCTCGCGGTCGGCGACCGGTTCGTGGTCCGGCCGGGGGAGAAGGTCGCCACCGACGGCGTCGTGGAGGACGGTGTCTCCGCGGTCGACGCCTCGATGGTCACCGGCGAGTCCGTCCCGGTCGAGGTCGGCCCGGGCGACCAGGTCGTCGGCGCGACCGTGAACGCCGGCGGCCGGCTGGTCGTCCGCGCGACCCGGGTCGGCGCCGACACCCAGCTCGCCCAGATGGCCAGGCTGGTCGAGGAGGCCCAGCGCGGCAAGGCGCCGGCGCAGCGGCTGGCCGACCGGATCTCGGGCGTCTTCGTGCCGATCGTGATCGCCCTCGCCGTCGGCACGCTCGCGTACTGGCTCGGCACCGGCGCCGACGCCACCATGGCGTTCACCGCCGCCGTGTCCGTGCTGATCATCGCCTGCCCGTGCGCGCTCGGGCTCGCGACGCCGACCGCGCTCATGGTCGGCACCGGCCGCGGCGCCCAGCTCGGCATCCTGATCCGCGGTCCGGAGGTGCTCGAGCAGACCCGCCGGGTCGACACGGTCGTGCTCGACAAGACCGGCACCGTCACCACCGGGACGATGACGCTCCTCGAGGTGGTCGCCGCCGCCGGCGAGGACGCCGACGAGGTGCTCCGCCTGGCCGGCGCGCTCGAGGACGCCTCCGAGCACCCGATCGCCCGCGCCGTCGCCGACGCGGCCCGGTCCGCCGGACCGCTGCCGGCGGTCACCGGCTTCGCGAGCACCGCCGGCGTCGGCGTCGAGGGCACGGTCGAGGGCCGCGCGGTGCGGGTGGGGCGGTCCGACGCCGGCGTCGAGGTCGCCTGGGACGGTACGCCGCGCGGCTGGCTGCGCGTCGCCGACGCGGTCAAGTCGACCTCGGCCGAGGCGATCGCCGAGCTGCGCGCGCTCGGGCTGCACCCGGTCCTGCTGACCGGCGACCACGAGGACACCGCCCGCGCCGTCGCCGCCGAGGTCGGCATCGACGACGTGGTCGCCGGCGTGCTGCCCGCCGGCAAGGTCGACGAGGTGCGCCGTCTCCAGGCCGAGGGCCGGGTCGTCGCGATGGTCGGCGACGGCGTCAACGACGCGGCCGCCCTCGCCCAGGCCGACCTCGGCCTGGCGGTGGGCACCGGCACCGACGTCGCGATCGAGGCCAGCGACCTGACCCTGGTCCGCGGCGACCTGCGGGTCGCGGGCGACGCGATCCGGCTCTCGCGCCGGACGCTGGCGACCATCAAGGGCAACCTGTTCTGGGCGTTCGGCTACAACGTCGCCGCGCTGCCCCTCGCGGCCGCCGGCCTGCTCAACCCGATGATCGCCGGCGCCGCGATGGCGTTCTCGTCGGTCTTCGTGGTCGGCAACAGCCTGCGGCTGCGCACGTTTCGCTGACCTCAGACCGCAGCAGGCACCTCGACCGGCGCCGAGGAGGAAGCACGCCCGGAAGGCGCCCAGGCTCGGCAGCTCGAGGCCGCCGAAGGGCGCGGTGCTGCCGGTGAGCACGGTGCCCATGATCGCGGCGGCGACCGTGGTGCCGACCGGGCGCATCAGCGAGTTCAGGCCGACCACCGACGCCGCCTCGCGGACCGGGACTGAGTCCAGGATGAGGGTCGGCATGGCGGCGTACCCGATGCCGACGCCGGCGCTGGCGACGCAGGAGGCGACCAGCAGCTGCCACGGGGCGTCCATGAGGAGGAACGCGGTCAGGCCGCCGAGGCAGAGCACGACGACGGCGAGCAGGGCGGTGGGGCAGGGTGGAGCGGGCACCGGCCGCGACGACAGGTAGTTGCCGTCGACAACTATCCCCGAGACCTGGGTCAGGCTGTGGTCTCGCCCACACCGGACGTGCCGTCGCGGGCGACCCGGCCCAGGATCTCGGCCAGCTCCACCGGCCTCGACCACATCGGCCAGTGCGAGGTCGGCAGGTCGAGGTAGGCGAGGTCGGTCAGCTCGGCGAGCCCGGCCAGCCACGGCGCGCCGTCGGCGGCGGCCTGCCGGTACTCCGAGGAGGGGAACGCCGTGCAGACCACCAGCGAGGGTACGGCGGTGCGCGCGGCGTCGTTGCGCAGCTCCGGGGCGTCGCGCAGCGCGCTCGCGGGCTCCGGGACCGCCCGCTCGCGGAACTCGGCGAGCCGCTCCTCGCCGATGCCGTCGAGGTTCTCGCCGAGCTCCTCCCAGGTGGGTGCCAGCGGGAGCAGGTCGCCCGCGAAGTCGGGGTCGATCGGGCCCGTGCCGGGCGCGGTGTCGACGTAGACCATCGCGGCGATCCGGTCGGGCACGCGGTCGCTGGCGGCGTACCCGGGCTGGCTGGCGCCGCTGTGCACAGCGAGCACGACCGGGCGGTCGTGGGCCTCGACCGCGGCGACGATCGCGTCGGCCTGGTCGCGCAGCGTCACCGACGCGCGGTCGGGGTGGTCGGGCTCGAGGCCGGGCAGGGTGAGCGCGGTGACGTCGTGGCCGTCGGCGCGGAGGGCGTCGGCGACGGCGTCCCACGCCCACGCGCCCAGCCAGAAGCCGGGGACGAGGATCAGCGGGGAGGAGTCGGTCATGGCGACACGCTACGGATGCCCGCCGACAGCCACCCGGCTGGTAGCATGACGACGCACCGGCGGCCACGCCCGTCGGTGGGTGTGACACACCAGGACCCGCCGTCTGACCGGTGGTCCGATCGAATCGCTCGCGGGTGGCCGGCCCGGGCTGCCCCGCGAGACCCAGGTCAGCATCAGTTCCGTACCCGGGCACTTCTGAGGAGGGGTCCTTGGCTCGACAGGGCCAGCGCCAGTCGGCGAACCGTCGTACGCCCGCGCGCAACCAGCGCCGTGGTCGTGTCCTCGACAACGAGGGCATCATCCCGGTGCTCGCCCGCGCGGTGCGCGAGGTCGAGACCGCGGTGCAGCGGCGTCAGGTGAACGACGGCACGCGCACCAAGTTCCAGGTCGTCGCGCTGCTGGTCCGCGAGGAGCGGGCCACGCTCAAGGCGGACGCCGAGGCGACCGAGGCGCACCGCGCCGACCAGCTCAAGCGGCTCGACGGCATCGCCACGATCCTCGCCAAAACCGCCGCGCAGCATCCCGCGCTGCTCGCGCTGCTGGCCGAGGAC
The DNA here is from genome assembly GCF_054782915.1 of Nocardioides hungaricus. NCBI lineage: Bacteria > Bacillati > Actinomycetota > Actinomycetes > Propionibacteriales > Nocardioidaceae > Nocardioides > Nocardioides hungaricus. The sequence continues at coordinate 21,752 of NZ_BAAGRO010000005.1, forward strand.
GCCGAGGTCTCCGGCGACGCCCGCGACCTGCGCCGGCGGATGCTCGCCCAGGCCGGCACCGAGGTGCCCGAGGAGGAGGTCGCCGAGCCCGAGGCCATCGACCCGACCGCCGTGATCGCGACCCGTCGCAGGGTGCCGCCGTCGGTGATGGCCCGCCAGCTCGCCAACCCGTTCCTCGTCCCCGACTTCGAGGCCGTCCAGCAGGGCAGCGGCCGGGCCCGCCGGCTCGCCGGCTGGGAGCTGCTCGGCCCGCTGTTCCGCTCCTTCGAGTACGCCGGCAACGGCGTCTCCTGCATGCCGCTCCCCGAGCCGGAGAGGGTCCGTCTCCCCGCGGGCCGCGAGCTGATGCGCCACCAGGCCCAGCTGGTCGCGGCGGCCGCGGACGGCCACCGCACGTTCCTGCTCGCCGACGAGCCCGGCCTCGGCAAGACCGCGCAGGCGCTGCTCGCCGCGCAGGCCGCCGACGCGTACCCGCTGCTGGTCGTCGTACCCAACGTCGTGAAGATGAACTGGGCCCGCGAGGTCGGGCTCTGGACGCCGGAGAAGACGGTCACCGTGATCCACGGCGACGGCGAGGACGTCGACGGCTTCGCCGACATCATCGTGGTGAACTACGAGATCCTCGACCGCCACGTCGGCTGGCTCGGCAACCACGGCATGCGCGGCATGGTCGTGGACGAGGCCCACTTCATCAAGAACAAGTCCTCCCAGCGCTCGCAGAACGTGCTGCACCTCTCCGACCGGCTCCGCTCGCGGTTCGGCCGGCCGCTGCTGATGGCGCTGACCGGCACGCCGCTGATCAACGACATCGAGGACTTCCAGGCGATCTGGGAGTTCCTCGGCTGGATCGACGAGAAGCGGCCGCTCGGCGCGCTCATGGACGCCCTCGAGGAGACCGGGCTGACCCCGGCCGACCCGGGCTTCTACCCCAACGCCCGCAGGGCGGTCGTGGACCGCGGCATCGTGCGCCGCCGCAAGATCGACGTCGCCGCCGACATCCCGGCCCGCCGGGTCGCGGACCTGCCGGTCGAGCTCGACGACGAGGCCGGCCGCTCGATCCGCGAGGCCGAGCGCGAGCTCGCGCGCCGGCTGGTGGAGCGCTACGAGATGGCGCTGGCGACCCGCAAGGAGGGCCGCACCGTCGAGGGCATCGACCACGAACTGGTGCGCCGCGTCGCGACGTGGGAGCGCGAGGACATGGACACCTCGACCGGCGAGAACGTCTTCAGCATGATGCGCCGGATCGGCCGGGCGAAGGCCGGCCTCGCGGCCGACTACGCCGCCCAGCTGGCCCGCTCGGTCGGCAAGGTCGTCTTCTTCGCCAAGCACATCGAGGTGATGGACGCCGCCGAGGAGCTGTTCGCGGCCCGCGGCCTGCGCCACTCCTCGATCCGCGGCGACCAGACCACCGCCGTACGCCAGCGCAACATCGACGCGTTCACCGACGACCCCGAGGTCGCCGTCATCGTCTGCTCGCTCACCGCGGCCGGCGTCGGCGTCAACCTCCAGGTCGCCTCGAACGTCGTCCTCGCCGAGCTGTCGTGGACCGACGCCGAGCAGACCCAGGCGATCGACCGCGTCCACCGGATCGGCCAGGAGGAGCCGGTGACCGCGTGGCGGATCATCGCCTCGCAGACCATCGACACCCGGGTCGCCGAGCTGATCGACAGCAAGGCCGGCCTGGCCGCGGTCGCGCTGGACGGCTCGGACGAGGAGATCGGCTCCTCGGTCGACGTCCAGCTCGAGGCCCTGGTCGCGCTGCTGACCCGGGCGCTGGAGGAGAAGGTCGCTGCGGGGAAGTGAGCGGTCGTCGTCGCTCGCGGCGCTGGTTCACCATGGTCTGTAGGTGAACCAGCGCTTCCCATGGTGGGCTCACCATGGGAAGCGCTGGTTCCACTGCGTCCCATGGTGAACCCGTGAAGAGCACCGCCACCCGGCACACTGGTTGAACCCCGGGGCACCCTCGCCCGTGAGTGGGGTGGAGGTGTGATGGCCCAGTTTCCGACCCGGAGCCCGGTCGCGTCGATGACCCAGCTGCACGACGAGCACGCCACCGCGCTGTGGGGGTACTGCCTGAGCCTGACCGGGCACGACCACGCCCGGGCGGAGGACGTCGCGCAGGAGACGCTGCTGCGCGCCTGGCGGAGCCTGCCGAGGCTGAATGACTCCGCCGGGTCGGTGCGCGCGTGGCTGTTCAAGGTCGCGCGCAACATCGTCATCGACGACTGGCGGACCAAGCGCTCCCAGCGGGAGTACGCCGTCGCCGAGGTGCCCGAGATGCCGGCCGAGGTGGACCGGACCGACCAGCTCCTCGTCTCCTGGGTGGTCGCGGACGCGCTCACGCACCTCTCGCCCGAGCACCGCGCGGTGCTCGTCGAGTGCTACTACAAGGGCCAGTCGGTCGCCGAGGCGGCCCGGCGGCTCGGCGTACCGGAGGGAACCGTGAAGTCCCGCACGCACTACGCGCTGCGCGCCCTGCGGCTCGCGCTCGAGGAGTCGGGGGTCGTGGCATGATCTCCCCACGGAATCCCGGACTTCCCCCGCTGCGCTCCTCCAGCCCGCGATTCCGAGGGGGCCCCAAGAGATGACCTGCGAGCTCGCCCAGCACGACGGCGCCTACGTCCTCGGCGCGCTGGCGCCCGAGGAGCGGCTGGCCTTCGAGCGCCACCTGCCCGGCTGCCCGTCCTGCTCGGCCGCGGTCCGCGACCTCGCGGGCCTGCCCGGCCTGCTCGCCCAGGTCGCGCCCGAGGTGGCGACGTCGCCGCCGGAGCCCGAGCCGGTGCCGGACACGCTGCTGCCCGCCCTGGTCGCGGAGGTACGCCGGGAGCAGCAGCGCCGTCGCCGCTGGGCGGCCGGCCTCGTGGCCGCCGCGGCGGTCGTCGTGATCGGGATCGCGGCCGCGCTCGCGGTCACCGGCTCGGTCGACGACGAGCCCCCGCCCGAGCCGGCGGTCGCGGGCCAGCCGATGGTGCAGCTCGGCCAGCACGTCATGGCGGCGTCGATCGCGCTCACGCCGGTCGCCTGGGGCACCCGGCTGGACCTGACGTGCAGCTACGACGCGCCGACCGGCGGCCGCCCGTGGGAGCCGCCGACGTACGCGCTCGTCGTGCGCACCGCCGACGGCCGCACCGAGCGGGTCGCGACGTGGAAGGGCCTGCCGGGCAGGACCATGCGCGTGACCGGCGCGACCGCGCTGACCACCGACGAGATCGTCTCGGTCGAGGTGCGCGACGCGGCCGGCACACCGCTGCTCGAGCTCACCGGCTGAACGCTTCCAGGAGCCGGTCGCGGACGGCGTCCATCCGCCACACCGGCGCGTCCGGAGCCGGGCGCAGGCCGGGCCGCCAGCCCCAGCCCGCGACCCGGCGGAGCACCCGCGGGTCGCGGGCGATCACGGAGACGGGCACGTCGTGATCCGCGTCGGGTCCCGTGACGTAGGAGTGCGGCTGGTGGTCACCGAGCACCAGCAGCACCAGGTCCGGGTCGGGGTAGCGGTCCAGCCAGGACACCAGCGTGCTCAGGGAGTAGGCGATCCCGCGGTCGTAGCGGTCGACGACGTCGTCGAGCGTCTCGTCGGGCTCGACCAGGCCGGAGCCGTCGCCGACCTTCGACCAGGGGACGAGCGGGGGTGGCGGCGTCCACGGGTGGTGGCTGGAGATCAGGTCGATCTGGGCGAACACCGGGGCGCGGTCGCGCGGCGCGAGCTCGCGCCGCCGGAACTCCGCCAGCGTGTACTGGTCGGGCACCGGCGCGTAGCCGAACTCCGGTCCGGCGTACCCGACGTCGCGAGAGTCGTAGAGCCGGTCGGCGCCGTAGAACGCCGGCCCCTCGGGCCAGTCGCGGGTGTTCGCGGGCACGTCCAGGACGGTGCGCCAGCCGGCCGCCCCGAACGCCGAGGTCAGGGTCAGCCGATCGGCGTCCATGAGCTGGTCGTAGCGGCCCTGGCTGTCGACCCACAGTCCGGACTGGAGCGTCGCATGCGCGAGCCAGCTGGCCGCGCCGAACGTCGGCGAGGTCAGGAGCGCGCTGCGCGTCCGCCACCCCGCGGCGTCGAGCCGCCGGGTGCCGTCGGCCAGTGCGTCCCGCACGGCGGGCCGGCCCAGGGCCGTCCGGCCGTAGGACTCGACGAAGACCACGAGCACGTCCTTGCCGCGCAGCCCCGCCAGCGGGAGGGGTACGCCGGCGTACGGGTCGTCCGCGATCTCGGCCGCGAACGCGCGCCGGTCGGCGAGCTCGGCGCGGATCTGCCGCACCTCGGCGTAGGCCAGCCCCGCGGCCCCGGTCGAGCCGATCGGCGCCAGCGGGGCGAGCAGGCACACCGCGAGCAGCGCCACCGCCGGTCGCCGGTGCCGGGCGAGCGCACCCGCCGCGCGGACCGCGGCCAGCGGCAGCGCGACCAGCAGCACGAGCACCAGCGTGACCGCGGCGACCGCGGTGGCGGCCGCCCCGGTGTCGCCGATCGAGTCGCCGAGGACACCGACCCCCGCGCCGAGGTAGGACCAGTCGGCGAGCGGGTCGAAGGGCCGGTCCAGGATCGCCTCGAAGCCGGCGTCCGTCGCGCGGACCACGGCCAGCAGCGCGAGCAGCACGCCGAGCGCGGCCGCCGCGACCCGGCGGCCGCGGGGGAGCAGCGCGGCGGCGGCGAGCAGCGCGGCGCCGGCCGGCACCTGCATCAGGTCGCCCGGCGAGGCCGGGAGCAGGAGCCCTACCCACACGATGCCGGCCGCGACCAGGGTGGCGCCGCCGGTGGGGTAGGGCACCTCGGCGCCGTGGCGAGAGCGCCACAGCCACCACACGTCGCGGCCGAACGACTCGGCCAGCAGCGCCAGCGCCACGAGCAGGGCGGCCGTGGCCACCGGCTCGGGCGCCAGCCCGGACACTGCTGTCGCGAGCACGACTCCCTGGACGGCGGCGACCACCTTGCGCCAGTACCGCGGCGGTACCGGCCGCCGTAGCCAGGGGAGCGCCCGCTCCGCGAGCCAGAGGAGGTAGCGGGCGAGCCCGATGAGCAGCACCCAGGCGCCGTACCCCGGCACGGCGTAGGCGCTCAGCACCAGGATCAGGAACGCGTCGGCCTCCATGTCGAACCGCGCCCCGGACGCCGAGGCGGTGCCGGTGCGCCGGGCGACCTGCCCGTCCACCCAGTCCAGGGCGAGCGCCACGACGACGAGCGCGAGGCCCGCGCCGTCCGGGCCGGCGACCGCCACGACCACGGCGAGCAGCGCTCGCGCCAGCGTGACCGCGTCGGCCGGCCGGCGACCGAGGTGAACCTGGGGCACGGCGCCTCCGTGTGTGGGGTGTGACCAGTCGTACGGAGTCCCGGCCCGCGGGGTTCAGGGGAGGGTTCACGGAGGCGTTCTGGGTCCGCGCGCCGGGCCAGGGCGAGATCCGCCCGGAGCCGCTGCCGGAGCCGGGGCCCGGCGAGGTGCTGGTCCGCGCCCTGCACTCCGGGGTCAGCCGCGGCACCGAGACGCTGGTCTTCCGCGGCGGCGTCCCCGCGAGCGAGCGGCAGCGGATGCGGGCGCCGTTCCAGGACGGCGAGCTGCCGGGGCCGGTCAAGTACGGCTACCTCAGCGTCGGCCGGGTCGAGCGCGGCCCGGCGGCGCTGGTGGGGCGCACGGTGTTCTGCCTGCACCCGCACCAGACGGCGTACGTCGTCCCGGCGGACTCCGTCCTCGAGGTGCCCTCCGGCGTGCCCGCGCGGCGGGCGGTGCTCGCCGGCACCGTCGAGACCGCGCTCAACGCGCTGTGGGACCTCGGCCCGCTGGTCGGCGACCGGGTCGCCGTCGTCGGCGCCGGCATGGTCGGGTGCAGCGTCGCCCGGCTGCTCGCGCGGATCCCCGAGGTCGAGGCGACGCTGGTCGACGTCGACCCGTCGCGGGCGGCGGTGGCCGCCCGGCTCGGCGCCGGGTTCGCGACCCCGGCGGAGGCGCCGGGGGACAGGGACGCCGTCGTGCACGCCAGCGCGACGGCGTCCGGGCTCCAGCTCGCGCTCGACCTGCTCGCGCCGGAGGGCACCGTGCTCGACCTGAGCTGGTACGGCGACCGGCGCGTCTCCCTCGATCTCGGAGCCGCCTTCCACTCCCGCCGGCTGGCGATCCGCGCCAGCCAGGTGGGCGCGGTGGCCGGCCGCGCCCACCGCACGCCCGCGGACCGGCTGGCGACGGCGCTGCGGCTGCTGCGCGACGACGCGTTCGACGTACTGCTGACCGGGGAGTCGCCGTTCGCCGACCTGCCCGAGGTGATGGCCCGGCTCGAGTCCGGCCGGCTGCCGGCCCTGTGCCACACGATCTCCTACGAGGGAGCCCGATGTTCACCGTGACCGTCCGCGACCACATGATGGTGGCGCACAGCCTGCGCGGCGAGGTGTTCGGCCCCGCGCAGCGGCTGCACGGCGCGACCTACGTCGTGGACGCGGCGTTCTCCGGCCCCGAGCTCGGCCCCGACGGCATCCTGCTCGACATCGGCGCCGCCACCGACCTGCTGCGCTCCGTGCTGGGCGAGCTGACCTACCGCAACCTCGACGACGTGCCCGAGCTCGCCGGCGCGAACACCACGACCGAGGTGCTCGCCCGGACCGTCGCCGACCGGCTGGCCGCGCGGGCGGCCGGGCTCGGCCCGGTGGCGCGCCTGGTGGTGACGCTGCACGAGTCGCACGTCGCGTGGGCCAGCTACGAGAGGGCGCTGTGATCCACCCGTCCATCCATCTGGTCCGTCCCGCCCACGTCGACGACCCGGCGCGGCCATCCGGGGGCAACGTCTACGACCGGCGCATCGCGGACGCCCTCGGCGCGGTCGAGCACACGACGACCGCCACGGTGCCGTCCGGCGCGGTGGCGCTGGTCGACGGGCTCCTGTCGTCGCCGCCCCTGCTCGCGGAGGCGCGGCGGCTGCGGGTCGTGGTGCTCGTGCACCTGCCGCGCTGGGAGCCCTGGGAGGGGCCGGTGCTCCGCGCGGTCGCCGGCGTCGTCGCGACCAGCCGGTGGACCCGCGACCGGCTGGTCGCGCGCTACGGCCTCGAGCGGGTCGCCGTCGCCGAGCCCGGCGTCGACCCGGCACCCGTCGCCGCCGGAACGGCCGCCGGGTCTTCGCTGCTCGCGGTCGGCGCGGTCACCGCGCTCAAGGGGTACGACGTGCTGGCGGCCGCCCTGGCGAGGCTCGGGCTCCCGTACCGCTGCCGGGGTGTGGGATCGACCGCCCTCGAGCCGTCCTTCGCCGCCGGACTCACCGGCGTCGAGCTGACCGGCCCGATGACCCGGGCCGATCTCGACGCGACCTACGCCGAGGCCGACCTGCTGGTGCTCGCGTCGCGGGCCGAGACCTACGGCATGGTCGTCACCGAGGCGCTCGCCCACGGCGTGCCCGTCGTCGCCTCCGACGTCGGCGGGGTCCGCGAGGCGCTCGGCTGTGGGGGAGTGCTGGTGCCGCCGGGCGACGCCGTCGCCCTCGCGGTCGCGCTGCGCCGGTGGCTCACCGACCCCGGGCACCGGGCCGGCCTGCGCGCGGCGGCCGTTGCCCGCCGTACCTCTCTGGCGGGGTGGGACCGCACGGCCGCGGTCGTGGCCGACGCGCTGGCGGCGGCCCGATGACGTGGCTGCGGGTCGGCGTCGGCGTGGCGGTGCTCGCGCTGGCCGGGTGGTGGGTCGGGCCGGAGCCGTTCGTCGCGGCCGTGCGCTCGGTCGGGCCGGCCGCGCTGGCGGCCGCGCTCGCGATCACGGCCGTGACGACCCTCGCCTGCGCCTGGCGGTGGCGCGCGCTGGCCCGCGGGCTCGGCGTCGAGGTGCCGCTGCGCGAGGCGGTGGCGGCGTACTACCGCTCGCAGTTCCTCAACGCGACGCTGCCGACCGGCGTCCTCGGCGACGTGCACCGGGGCCTCCGTCACGGCGCCCTGCCGGTGGTCGCCGACCGGGGGACCGGTCAGGCGGTGCAGGCCGCCGCGGCCGGCGGCGTACTGCTCGTCGGCCCCGCGCCCTGGGCGGCGGCCGTGGTCGGGGTGGGCGTCGTGGCGGCGCTGGCGCGGTGGCCGCAGGTCGTCGGCACCTCGCTGGTCGCGGCGGCCGGCCACGTCGCGGTGTTCCTCGTCGCGGCCCGCGCGGCGGGCACCGCGGCGTCGCTGACCGACCTGCTGCCGCTCGCGCTGCTGGTGCTGGTCGCGGCCGCGATCCCGCTCAACGTCGCGGGATGGGGGCCGCGCGAGGGCGTCGCGGCGTGGGCGTTCGCGGCCGCCGGCCTCGGTGCCGCCCAGGGCGCGACGGTCGCCGTGTTGTACGGCGTGCTCGCGCTGGTCGCCGTCCTGCCCGGCGGCGTACTGCTCACGAGAGGGGCCGTCCGTGGCTGACCGTCCCTACACGCTGCTCAGCTGCGGTGTCTCCCTCGACGGCTACCTCGACAGCGCCGGCGACGAGCGGCTGATCCTCTCCAACGCCGCCGACCTCGACCGGGTCGACGGCGTGCGCGCCGGGTGCGACGCGATCCTCGTCGGGGCCACCACGGTGCGCCGCGACAACCCGCGGCTGCTGGTGCGCTGCCCATCACGGCGGCAGGAGCGGGTCGCGCGCGGGCTCGCGCCGTCGCCGCGCAAGGTGACCCTCACCCGCCACGGCGACCTCGACCCTGCTGCCGCCTTCTTCACGACGGGGGAGTCGGAGAAGCTGGTCTACTGCCCGACCTCGCACGTCCCGCTCGCGCGGTCGCGGCTCGGTGCGGTCGCGACCGTCGTCGACGGCGGCCGCCGGGTCTCGATGAGCATGCTCGCCGCGGACCTCGCCGCCCGCGGCGTACGTCGGCTGATGGTCGAGGGCGGCGGCACGATCCACACCCAGTTCCTCGCCGAGGACGCCGCCGACGAGCTCCAGCTCGTCGTGGCGCCGTTCTTCGTCGGCGACGCCAAGGCCCGCCGGTTCGTCGACGACGGCCCGTTCCCCTTCGGCCCCGACCACCCCGCCACCCTCGCCGGCGTCCGCCGGATCGGCGAGGTCGTGCTGCTGCGCTACGCCCTCTCCGACCGCTTCTCCGACGACCACGACGAGCCCGCCTGACCCGCGCCTCGCGCCGCGGGGCAGCCTGGTCGGGCCTCCTCGCGCAACCGAGGTTCTCGCGGACTCGGCGAACCGCACTGCTATGCCGAGAAGCAGCAAGACTTCGGCTCCTTGCCCTTGGTTCGTGAGCCAGGTTGGCCCCCGGTGTAGCTACGGCAGCCGGGGGTTGCTGCTTCTCAGGACAGCTCGATGATCCGAGTCAGATCCTCGATCTCGGCGATGGACAGTCGCCTCCTGCGGTCGGCGGCGTCGGTCCCGGGTGCTGCGCGGCCCCGGGCGTCCGAGCGAGGAACGCCGCCCGCGGGAGTCCCTCAAGGGATAGGTTCCGGGGCATGAGGATGCTGGTCGGCCTGCTCGTCCTCGCGCTCGGGCTGAGCGCCCCGGCGGTCGCGGACGACCGCGACGTGCGGGTCGGCTCGCTCACGCTGCGGGAGTGCGACGTCGCGCCGCGGGCGCTGTGCGGCTCGATCCGGCGCGAGTGGGAGCCGGGTCGCCCGGAGGAGGGCACGGTCCGGGTCGGGTTCGTGCTGGTCCGGGCGAGGGACGCCAGCCGGCCGCCGCTCGGCACGCTGGTGCCGCACGAGGGCGGTCCGGGCTACAGCACCACCGGCTCGGTCGGCTCGTTCCTGCGGATGTACGGCCCCCTGCTCGAGCGCCGTCAGGTGCTCCTCGTCGACCAGCGCGGCACCGGCCGCTCCGAGCCGATCGACTGCCCGGCGCTCCAGAACCTGCGGACCGAGTACGCCGTCGCCGCCGGCCGCTGCGGGCGCAGCCTCGGCGACCGCGCCGACGACTACACCACCGCGCTGTCCGCCGACGACACTGCCGCCGTCGCCGAGGCGCTCGACCTCGGCCCGCTCGACCTCTACGGCGACTCCTACGGCACCTTCTTCCAGCAGGTCTTCGCCGGCCGGCATCCCGACCTGGTCCGCAGCATCGTGCTCGACGGCGCCTACCCGACCTACGGCGAGAGCGGCTGGTACCCCACCCAGGGCCCGGCGATGCGCAACGCCTTCACGATCGTCTGCCGGCGCTCGCCCGCGTGCCGCGACGCCGGCGCCCCCTGGGGCGTGACGATCCGGCGGGTCCTCGACCGCGTGCGCGAGAAGCCCTGGCGGGGCACGGCGTACGACGCCGACGGCCGTCGCGCGCGGGTCGTCGTCGACGGGTCGACCCTGGCGAGCGTGGCCTACGGCGCGACGTACGGGCCCGCGTTCTACCGTGAGATGACCGCCGCGATGCGGTCCGGCCTGCGCGGCGACCGGGCACCGCTGCTGCGGCTGGTCGCCGAGGCGCTCGGTGGCGGCACCGACGCCGGCGACCCGCGCGCCTACAGCGAGGGCCTCGACGCCGCCGTCGCCTGCCACGACTACCCGCAGGTCTACGACATGACCGCGAGCCCGCGCCAGCGTGCGGAGCAGTACGCCGCCGCGCTGGCCCGCCGCACCCGGCGCGCTCCGGGCACCTACGGGCCGTTCACCGTCCGCGAGTACGCCGGCTCCGACTGGCAGATGCTCGACTGGTGCCTGCGCTGGCCGGTGGCGGCCGCGGACAACCCGGCCGGGCCGGTGGTCCCGCCGGGCGGGACCTACCCCGGCGTACCCGTGCTCGTGCTGAGCGGCGAGCTCGACTCGATCACCACGCCGGCCGAGGGCGCGATGATCGTGGGGCAGTTCCCGAACGCTACCCAGGTCGTCGTGCCCAACAGCTTCCACGTCACCGCGCTCGGCGACACCGACGGCTGCGCGAGCGCGCAATTGCGCCGTTTCGTACGCACCCCCGGACGCGCGCCCGGGACCTGTGCCGGCCGGGTGCCGCCGGTCGACGCGATGCCGGTCTTCCCGCGCTCGGTCGGCGAGCTCGGGAGGAGGCGCACCGTCGACGCGACGATCGCGGACGTGGTCGACCGCTGGTGGAACAACTACTCCGGTCGCGGCGTCGGCCTGCGCGGCGGCACGTTCACCTACACCGGCAGCGCCGTCGTGAGGTTCCGGCTGCGCGGCGTACGCCTCGTCGACGACCTCGCCGTGAGCGGCCGCGTGGTCTGGGACCGGTACGCCGGCACGATGCGCACCCAGGTGACCAGCAAGATGGGGGCATGACGGACTACGGGCAGGACCTCCAGTTCGGCACCTTCTTGACCCCCGACGCCGCGCAGGCCGACCGCGTGGTCGAGCTGGCGCTGCTGACCGAGGCGGCCGGGCTGGAGCTGGCGACCTTCCAGGACCACCCGTACCAACGCCGGTTCCTCGACGCCTGGGCGCTGATCGCCACCGTCCTCGCCCGGACGTCGAGCCTGCGGGTGAGCGCCAACGTCGCCAACCTGCCGCTGCGCCCGCCGCACGTCCTCGCCACCACCGTCGCCAGCCTCGACGTGCTCAGCCGCGGCCGGGTCGAGCTCGGCATCGGCGCCGGCGCGTTCTGGGACGGCATCGCGCAGATGGGCGGGCCCAGGCGTACGCCGGGCGAGGCGCTGCGCGCGCTCGACGACGGCATCGCGACCATCCGGAGGACGTGGGAGCGCGGGCCGAGGCCGGTGCACGACGTCGAGGTCTGGATCGGCGCGATCGGCCCGAGGATGCTCGCGCTCACCGGCCGGATCGGCGACGGCTGGCTGCCCAGCCAGTCCTACGTCCCGCCCGAGCAGCTCGCCGAGAAGAACGACCGGATCGACGAGGCCGCGGTCGCCGCCGGCCGCGACCCGGTCGCGGTGCGCCGCCTCTACAACGTGAACGCCTCCGACGACCCGGCCTGGCCCGAGCAGCTGGCCGAGCTGACGCTCGCCCACGGCGTCTCCACGTTCATCGTGGCCGCCGACGACCCCGCGATGGTCCGGCGGTTCGGGACCGAGGTGGCGCCCGCCGTACGCGAGCTGGTGTTGGCCGCCCGCGCCGGCCACCCGGCGCCGGCGTCGCCCGGGGCGGAGCCCGAGGTCGCCGGCATCGGCCGCCACCTGGTCGACGTGCACGACCACCTGCGCGCCGAGCTGGCGCAGGTCTTCGACGTGCTCGGCCAGGTCGAGGCCGGGACCATGGACGCCGGGCGGGCGCGCGGCGTCATCAACGAGATGACGATGCGCCAGAACGACTGGGCGCTCGGCGCCTACTGCCAGTCCTACTGCCGGCTGGTCGCCACGCACCACACCATCGAGACCAGCTCGATGTTCCCGCACCTGCGCCGCCGCGACCCGAGCCTCGGCCCGGTCCTCGACCGGCTCGAGGAGGAGCACCACACGATCCACGGCCTGCTCGAGGACGTCGACCGCGCGCTGGTCGCGGTGGTCTCCGGGCCGGACGCCCTCCCCGGCCTTCGCGTGGCCGTCGAGCGGCTCGCGGAGTCGCTGACCGGGCACCTCTCCTACGAGGAGGAGCAGCTGGTCGCGCCGCTGGACCGGTACGGCTTCTACTGAGCCGGTTCTACTGAGACTCGCTCGCCCAGAGCCGGAACAGCAGGTACGCCGCCACCGCGTCCAGCAGGTGCCACGCCGCGTGGCCCTGGAGCAGCGAGCGCGGGTCGCACCACAGCGTCCTGGTGGCGTTCCAGATGACGAACGCCACCAGGATCGTGCCGAGCGCGCCCGCGCCCCAGCGCAGGTCGGTGCGCGTCGGGTCACCCCGTCGCCACAGCCGCACCTCGACCACGACCGCGGCGAGCAGCAGCGCCGCGAACGCCACGTTGCCGGCCTGCTGCACGACCGGCACGTCGTCGCCGAGCAGCCCCACCAGCTGGCAGGCCGCGACCATCAGGCTGAAGAGCTGCCAGAAGAAGAGCCGGTCCCGGCGGAGCCACCGCATCGCGGCGTACGCCGCCGCGAACGACGCGACCAGGTACATGCTCAGCAGGTCGAGGTGCCCGCCGAGCTCGGACTGGGTCGCGTGCATGGCCGCGCTGGCCGGGCCGAGGAGCACCACGAGGCACGCGTACGGCGTGGCCAGCCCGCCGAGCGTGGTCCGGCCCGCGTGCCAGGCGACGACCAGGCCGGCGACGACGAAGCCCAGGTTGGAGAAGGCGTTCGCCGGCTGCCGCACCCAGCCGGCGCGCGCCGCCTCGCAGAAGTTCGCGCCGCGGCCGACGTCCTCGCCGAGCCAGCCCTGGCCGACCGCCAGCACCAGCAGCCCGATCGACACCGCGGCGACCAGCGCCGCCCAGGCCAGCGGACGCAGCGAGCGATCGGGGGAGCGGGCGGGCACGGACCCAGTGTGTCGGCATCCGCCGCCGGTCAGCGGCGGGACCGCACCGCCGCGACCGTCAGCCGGAACCGGGCGTCGTCGTCGCGCGCCCGGCCCTGGCACGACCACGACGTGCGGCGCCAGCACGAGAACCGGGTCGAGGCGTTGACCAGCACGACCTTCGCCCAGGACACCTTCTGTCCGCTGAAGGGGACGACCTTACGGCCCCCGCCCCTCTTCGACAGCTCGATCGGGGCGCGGGTGAGGCCGCTCTTCCGCTTCACCACGAGGTAGGCCGCCGGCGCGGTCCTCCTGCCGGGTCCGTCGATCGTGATGCGTAGCCGCCAGCGGTTGCCACCGACCCCGGCGCCGGGCCGGACGGTGTAGTTGCGCGAGGCCATGTGGTCGATCCGGGTCTTCGCCGACTGCCGGGGTGCGTCCCTGGTCAGCGTCCAGGACGCGGCCGTCGGCGCGGCCGGCCACTTCCCGCCCTCGGGGTAGCTGCGTCCCGGCACCGTGTTCGCGGCGGCGAACCGGCGGAACACGTCGACGAACCCGCCGCGCCTCCCGCCGAGCGCCCCCTTCACCGCGGCCGTGGAGTACTGGTCGCCCGCACCCGGGTAGGCGCCGGCGCGGCTCCAGATCTGGCGCACGATGCCGACGCCGAAGCGGCTGCTGAGGTACTCGAAGAACGTCCAGTTGCCGTACTGGCTCAGGCCCTGCCGGCTGAACGTGTCGAGCGGCCGGCCCGGGCTGCCGACCTGGCCGTAGGGCAGGTACCGCCGATTGTCGTCGGCGTCGTCGGCGACCCGCTCCTCCATCCAGGTCGCGGTGCTCTCCATCAGCCACGGGTCCTCGGCGTAGTCGTAGCCGAACTGCACCGCGTGGAAGAACTCGTGCGCCGCGGTCACCCGGAGGCTGCGCATCGGCGGGGCGCCGTACTGCGCCTCGGCGAAGTCGTTGTCGAGCACGCAGTAGCCCGAGGCGAGCCACCTGCGCTGGGGCACCCTCCGCTCCGGCGTGCAGTAGCCGTAGACGCCCCGGCCGCCGAGCTCCTTGAGGTAGATGTCGAGCTTGGCGTTGCCGCCCCTGCGCCGGTCGCCGACCGGCTTGCGGTAGCCGAGCCTGCCGACCTCGGTCCGCCAGACCTTGCCCAGCACCTTCAGGTTGGCGTCCACCCAGGCCCGGTCCGGCGGCGCGTCGGCGGTCGAGTCGACCCAGTGCACGCAGACCCGCTTGTCGCACCTCCTGCGCGACGAGACGGTGTAGCCGTCGCCCAGCGGGTCCGCGGCGCCGTCAGTCGGGCGGGCGAGGATCGAGCGCGCCGTACGGCGGTCGGCGGCGTCGAGCGTCGGCATCGCCTTGAACAGCTCGCGCATCGCGGGGGAGACGTCCGCGGTGTCGCCACCGACGCCACGGGCGCGGGCGAGCAGTTCCTGGGCCGTGGAGAGCGTGCGCTCCGGCCCGGTGTCGGGCGCCGAGCCGCTCCCGCTTCCGGGGGTCGACAGCACGAGCGCCACCGCGACGGCGGCGATGACAGGGGCGACGATGGAGCGGCGCATCTTCCTCCTCGAGAACGAAAGAGCCGGCAGGCCCGCCTCAGCCTGCCCGAGCGGGGTGGGGCGAAACTCGGTCAGGGTCCTCCGGAGATCTTCTCGATCAGCGCCGTGGTCGAGATCGCCGGCGTGCGCGGCAGGTAGACGACCTCGCAGACGTCCTCGAGCTCGTCGAACCGGCCGGCCCAGTCGTCGCCCATCACGAGCACGTCGGCGCCGTACTCGAGGATGTAGTCGCGCTTGAGCTCCAGGCTCTCCTCGACGAACACCTCGTCGACCGGCTTGAGCGCCGCCACGATCGCGATCCGCTCGGCCTGGCTGAAGACCGGCTCGCGGCCCTTCTTGCGGAGGTTGAGCGCATCGGCGGAGACGCCGACGACGAGCCGGTCACCGAGGGCGGCGGCCCGCTCGATCACCCGCAGGTGCCCGACGTGGAAGACGTCGAACGTGCCGAAGGTGATCACCGTGCGAGACATGCGGCGCATTCTGACATGTGGCCCGGCCCGCCTTGTGGCGCCGTGCGCAAGGATGGCGGGCGATGAACCACCCGATGAGCACCATCGCGATGATCACACCGAACCCGGCCGCGGACGCCGTACGCCGCCAGGGTCTGCGCCGGATGCGCACGCTGGCCGTCTCCCTGCTGCTCGCCGCCGCCGCCGTCTATCTGCTGACGCTCGGCGAGGACGGGTTCTGGGGCTTCGTCAACGCCGGCGCCGAGGCGTCCATGGTCGGCGCGATCGCGGACTGGTTCGCGGTCACCGCGCTGTTCAAGCACCCGCTCGGGCTGCCGATTCCGCACACCGCGCTGATCCCGAAGCGCAAGGACGAGCTCGGGCGCGGGCTCGAGGAGTTCGTGGGCGAGAACTTCCTCCAGGAGGGGATCATCCGCGAGCGCGTCGCCGCCGCGTCGCCGGCCCTGCGCCTCGGGCGCTGGCTCTCGAAGCCGGAGCACGCGCGCCGGGCCGTCAACGAGGTGTCCGACGTCGCCGTCGCCGCGCTGAACCGGATCCGCGACGAGCACGTCGAGGAGCTCTTCCGCGACGCGCTGGTGCCGCGGTTCCGCGCGGAGCCGATCGCGCCGCTGCTCGGGTCGCTGCTGGAGGAGACCGTCCGCGACGACCTGCACCACGGCCTGGTCGACCTCGGGCTCGAGGAGCTGCACCGCTGGCTGGTCGAGAACCCCGACACCGTCTCCGAGATCCTCGGCGAGCGGGCGCCCTGGTGGGCGCCGACCCGGCTGAACGACGCCGTCATCGGCCGTCTGCACCGCGAGCTGGTCTCCTGGGTCGGCGACATCCGCGACGACCCGCGCCACCACGCCCGCCAGGCGCTCGACTCGATGCTCGCCCAGCTCGCCCAGGACCTCCTGCACGACCCCGCCGCCCAGGAGCGCACGGAGCGGCTCAAGGAGCGGCTCCTCGACCACCCGCAGGTGCTCGCCTCCTCCGTCTCGCTCTGGAACGCGCTGCGCCGCTCCCTCCTCGCCTCGCTCCAGGACCCCGCCGGCGCGGTCCGGGCCCGCCTGCTGGCCGAGCTGTCGTCGTTCTCCCAGCGCCTGCTGACCGACGACGCCTTGCGCGCCCGCCTCGACGGCCTCGCCGCCGACGCCGCCGTCTTCGCCGTGGACCGGTACGGCGCCGAGGTCACCACCGTCATCACCCACACCATCGAGCGCTGGGACGGCAGGGAGGCCGCCCGCCGCATCGAGCTCCACGTCGGCCGCGACCTCCAGTTCATCCGCATCAACGGCACCATCGTCGGCGGCCTCGTCGGCGTGCTGATCCACACGGTGACCGTGCTCGTCTGAGCCGTGCTGCCCGAGCCGGGCTGCCCCGACACCTACTCAGGAGCGGACGTGCATCCGCTCGCCCTGGGGCCCGAAGATCGCGAGCACCTCGGCCGGCGTCGGGCCCGGGTTGCCGACCCAGTGCGGGGTGCGGGTGTCGAACTCGACGACCTCTCCCGGCTCGAGGACCAGATCGCGGGTGCCGACGATGAGCCGCACCCGGCCGCTGAGGACGTAGAACCACTCGTAGCCCTCATGCGTCTGCAGGGTCGGCGCAGGGTCGCGCTCGACCGGCAGCACGAGCTTGAAGGACTGCAGCCCACCCGGCCGGCGGGTGAGCGGGATGTGGGTGCGGCCGTGCCGCACGACGGGCCTCAGGCGCACCCGCGGGTCGCCGGTCTCGGGTGCGTCGACGAGCTCGTCGAGGGCCACCCGATGGGCGCGCGCCAGCGGCAGCAGCAGCTCGAGGGTGGGCTTGCGCCGGCCGGACTCCAGGCGCGAGAGCGTGCTCACCGAGATGCCGGTCTCCTCGGCGAGGTCGGCGAGGGTGGCCTCGCGCTCGAGCCTCAGCTGCCGCAGTCGCGGACCGACGCCGCGGAGCACTCCCTCGTCGTCCACAGGCGCCACTTTGCCATTGCGGCAAGCGGGTTTGTCAATCGCTCAGGGGGCTGCGCACCATCGACGCCATGAGTGAGAACACCGAGAACACGAGGTACGACGTGGTGGTGGTCGGTGGCGGCGTGGCGGGCCTGAGCGGTGCGATGGCCCTGGGCCGGTCGCGGCGGTCGGTGCTGGTCGTCGACGCCGGCGAGCCCCGCAACGCCCCCAGCCAGCACGCCCACAACTACCTGGGCCGCGAGGGGATCTCCCCGCTGGAGCTGCTCGAGATCGGCCGCACCGAGGTGGCGGCGTACGGCGTCGAGGTCCTCGGCGACCGCGTCGTCGGCGTGTCCGGAGAGGCCGGCGCCTTCCTCGTCACCACCGCGGGCGGGCGCCGGCTCGGTGCGCGCCGTGTGCTGGTCGCCGGCGGCATGGTGGACGAGCTGCCCGACGTGCCGGGGCTGGCCGACCGGTGGGGCATCGACGTGCTGCACTGCCCCTACTGCCACGGCTGGGAGGTGCGCGACCAGGCGATCGCGGTCCTCGCCACGACGCCCATGGCCGGCCACCTGGCCCTGCTGTTCCGTCGGCTCTCCGACGACGTGGTGATGGTCGTACACAACGGCGTCGAGCTCCCCGACGAGGAGATGGAGAGGCTCGGTGCCATCGGCGTGCGGATCGAGCACGGCACCCCGCAGGAGGTCCTCACCGAGGGCGACGCCCTCGTCGGGCTGCGGCTGGCCGACGGCTCGGTGCTCGAGCGGCAGGCCATCGTGACCGCGTCCCGGGTGGACGTCCGGGCCGACTACCTCGCCCCGCTCGGCATCGAGCCGCAGCCGTTCGAGATGGGCGGCTTCGCCGTCGGCTCGGTCCTCGAGATCGAGCAGACCGGCGCGACCTCGGTGCCGGGCGTCTTCGCGGCGGGCAACGCCACCGACGTCGCCATGACCCTGATGGCCTCGGCCGCCCACGGTACCCGGGTCGCGGCCTGGATCAACGCCGACCTCGCCGACGAGGAGGCCACCCGTGCGGTCGCGGAGCGGCGGGCCGAGCGCTTCGAGCGCCCGGCCTAGGGTCTCCGGAGCCCTCGGTCGCTGCCCCTTCGACGGGCACCACCCCGCGAGGGGACAATGGAGCCATGTCCGAGCCCTTCGACGTACCGATCGCCGACGAGTCCATCAAGCTCGGCCAGTTCCTGAAGCTGGCGAACCTGGTGGAGACGGGCGCGGAGGCCAAGCCGCTGATCGCGGCGGGGATGGTGCGGGTGAACGACGAGGTGGAGACCCGGCGGGGTCGTCAGCTCATCCAGGGCGACGTGGTGCTGGTGGCGGGGCGGGCCGCCCGGGTGTCCGACGAGGACGTCCCGGACAGCCTGCCCTGGTGAGGAGGGGTCAGCCGACGCCGACCAGGTCCACCACGAAGATCAGCGTCTCGCCCGGCTTGATCACGGCGCCGGCGCCGCGGTCGCCGTACCCGAGGTGCGGCGGGATCACGAGCTGCCGGCGGCCGCCGACCCTCATGCCCTGCACGCCCTGGTCCCAGCCGGAGATGACCTGGCCGACGCCGAGACGGAACTGCAGCGGCTCACCCCGGTTGTACGACGCGTCGAACTCCTCGCCGGTCGAGTGCGCGACGCCGACGTAGTGCACCGAGACGGTCGCGCCGGACGTCGCCTCCGGCCCGTCTCCCGCGCTGATCTCGGTGACGACGAGGTCGGCCGGCGGGTCGAAGTCGGGGAAGTCGATCTCGGGCTTGTCCATAACCCCACCCTAGGACAGGTCTACTGACAGGATGCGCGGGTGACGTCTTCGCGCCCGCTGCTCCAGCGCCTCGACCTCGGCCTGGTCGCCGGCTTCGGCGTGCTCGCCTCCCTGGTGGTCCTCTCGGTGGTCACGCCGGCCCAGCTGATCGCGGTCTTCGCGGGCGGCGCGATCGTCGCCAGCCTGATCACGACGGCCCGGCGCACGGCGTACGTCGCGATCGGGGCCGTCGCCGCCGGCATCCTGGCCGGCCTCTGGGAGAGCACCACCGACGCGGTCGACTTCCTCGTCCGGGTGCTGCTGTGCGGCCTGCTCGGCCTGGTCGGCGTCCAGGGCGCCGCCCTGCGCGAGCGCCGGGAGAGCCGGCTGCGCCGGATGACCGTGATCGCCGAGACCGCCCAGCGGGCGGTGCTCCGTGCCATCCCGACCGCGATCGGCTCGGTCGGACTGTCGGCCCGCTACGTCTCGGCGACCGCCGAGGCGCTGGTCGGCGGCGACCTCTACGAGGTCGCGGCCACGCCGTACGGCGTCCGCGTGATCGTCGGCGACGTGCGCGGCAAGGGGCTGGAGGCCGTGCAGACCGCGGCGGCCGTCCTCGGCGCGTTCCGGGCGGCGGCGTTCACCGAGCCCGACCCGGCGGCGCTGGCCCGCACCATCGACGAGACCATCGCCCGGTTCATGGCCGAGGAGGAGTTCGTGACCGCGATCGTGGGCGAGTTCCACGGCGACCGGGTCACCCTCGCCAACTGCGGCCACCACCCGCCGCTGCTCGTCCACGACGCGCAGGTCTCCGAGGTCGACACCGGCGAACCGACCGTGCCGCTGGGCATGGGCTCCGCGCCCGGCATCACCGAGCACGCCTGGCCGACCGGCGCGCGGATGCTCTTCTTCACCGACGGCCTGGTCGAGGCGCGGGATGCGTCCGGCGAGTTCTTCCCCCTCGACGACTACGCCGCCGAGCTCGGCGACGGCACGCTCGGGGACGCCCTCGACGGGCTGGTCGACCACCTGTTCGAGTACGCCGGTGGCCGGATGAAGGACGACCTCGCGCTCGTCCTCGCCGAGAGCGAGTCGCGCTAGGTCTGGTGGACGTAGCTGTCCAGCTGGTCGCGCTCGAACTCCAGCTGGTCGATGCGGTGCTTGACCACGTCGCCGATGCTGATGATCCCGACCAGCCGACCGTCGCCGACGACCGGCACGTGCCGGACCCGGCGCTCGGTCATGGTCTTCATCAGCTCGTCGAGCTGGGTGTCCTCGTCGCAGGTCTCCACGGCCGTCGTCATGATCGCCCGGACGGTGTTGTTGACGACCGTGCCGTCCCGGTGCAGGTGGCGTACGACGTCGCGCTCGCTCACGATCCCGTCGACGGTCTCGCCGTCGGCGCTGACGATCAGGGCGCCCACGTTGTGCTCGGCGAGCAGCGCGATCAGCTCGCGCACGCCGGCGTCCGGGGCGATCGTCACGACCTCGTGGCTGGGCTTGGCCTGGAGCACGTCTCCGATCCGCATGGTGTGACCGTACCCCTCAGTCGCGCCGGTGGTCACGCAGGTCGGAGACCGAGCCGGGGCCGGTCCGGCGTACGTCGGGGTCGGCGTCGTCGTCGGGCAGCGACCCGAGGAACGACAGCGCGGCCTCGTGCAGGTGGCCGTTGGTCGCCAGCGCGTTGCCGCCGAACGGCCCGTCGGTCCCGTCGAGCGAGGTGAACCGGCCGCCGGCCTCGCGCACGATCACGTCGAGGGCGGCCATGTCGTAGACCTCGAGCTCGGGCTCGGCGGCGATGTCGACGGCGCCCTCGGCGAGCAGCATGTAGGACCAGAAGTCGCCGTAGGCCCGGCTCCGCCAGCAGCGCCGCATCAGCGTGAGGAAGTCGTCGAGACGGTCGCGCTCGTCCCACCCGTGCAGCGACGCGTACGACAGCGAGGCGTCCTCGAGCCGGCGCACGTCGGAGACCTGGCAGCGGCTCGCCTTGAGCAGCGACCGGCCGGTCCACGCGCCGTTGCCGTTCGACGCCCACCAGCGGCGCTGCAGCAGCGGCGCGGAGACGACGCCGAGCACGACCTCGTCCTCGACGACCAGCGAGATCAGCGTGGCCCAGACCGGCACGCCGCGGACGAAGTTCTTGGTGCCGTCGATGGGGTCGATCACCCACCGGCGCTGGCTGTGGCCGGTGGACCCCTGCTCCTCGCCGGTGACGGCGTCGCGGGAGCGGACCCGTGAGAGGGTACGCCGGATGCTCTCCTCGACCGCCTGGTCCGCATCGGTCACGGGGGTGAGGTCGGGCTTGCTCATCACGTGCAGGTCCAGCGAGCGGAACCGGCTCTCGGTGATCGAGTCGGCGTCGTCGGCCAGCACGTGGGCGAGCCGCAGGTCGTCGGTGTAGTCCGTGGTCGACACGCGGCCAGCCTATTCACTGAACGGACCGCCGTGGTGGACCGTGTACCTGTCATGGAGATCAACGGCCTGCCCCTGCACCCGCTCATCGTCCACGCCGCCGTCGTCTTCGGGCCCCTCGCGGGCCTCGCGGCGCTCGCCTACCTGGTGCCGCGCTGGCGCGACTGGGTCCGCTGGCCGATGCTCGTGCTCGCCGTGATCGCGACCGGATCCCTGGTGATCGCGTACTTCTCCGGCGGCAACCTGCTCGACAGCAAGCCCGAGCTCGAGTCGAGCCCGCAGGTGCAGACCCACGAGAGTCTCGGCGGGCAGCTGCTCTGGATCAGCCTCGCGTTCGGCCTGGTCGCGGTCGTCTCCGGCTGGATCGACGCCCGCAGCGGCGCCCTGCGCGTCGTCCTCGACGTGCTCCTCGCGGTCGCCGCGGTCGTCTTGCTGGTGTGGGTGTTCCGCACCGGCGAGGCCGGCGCCCGCGCCGTCTGGGGCTGACACCGACCTTCACCTTCAGTACGGCGGCTCGCTCCGGGCCGCCAGCAGCCGCCGGAACGACTCGACCCGCAGCGGGTCCGCCTCCCCGTTGCGCACGGCCTCGTCGAGGCCGCACTCGGGCTCGTCCGCGCCGTGCGTGCAGCCGCGCGGGCAGTCCTCGGTCATCTCGTCGAGGTCGGGGAACGCCTCGATCAGGCTCTCCGGCTCCACGTGCGCGAGCCCGAACGACCGGATGCCCGGGGTGTCCACGATCCACCCCGCGCTCTGTCCGTCACCGGGGCCGGGCAGCTCCAGCAGGTACGCCGAGGTGGAGGTGTGCCGGCCACGACCCGTCACGGCGTTGACGTGCCCGACGTCGCGGCCGGCGTCCGGCACCAGCGCGTTGACCAGCGTGGACTTGCCGACGCCGCTGGACCCGAGCAGCACGCTGGTCCGCCCGCCGAGCCGCTCGCGCAGTGCGGTCAGGTCGCCGCCGCGCTGCGTCACCACCCACGCGACGCCCAGGGAGCGGTAGGTCGACAGCAGCGACTCCGGGTCGGCGAGGTCGGCCTTGGTCAGGCACAGCAGCGGCCGCATGCCCGCGTCGTAGGCCGCCACCAGCGCCCGGTCGATCAGCCGCGGCTGCGGCTCGGGATCGGCGAGCGCGGTGACGACGACGAGCTGGTCGGCGTTCGCGACGATCACCCGCTCGACCGGGTCGTCGTCGTCCGCCGTACGCCGCAGCACGGTCCGGCGCTCGGTGACCTCGACGATCCGGGCCAGGCTGCCGTCGCGGCCGGAGGTGTCGCCGACGACGCGCACCCGGTCGCCGACGACCACGCCCTTGCGGCCCAGCGGCCGGGCCTTCATCGCCGTCACGGTGCGGCCGTCGAGCAGCAGCGTGAACCGGCCGCGGTCGACGGTGACGACCACGGCGTCCTCGGCCTCGTCGTAGGTGGGGCGCTCCTTGGTGCGGGGGCGGGTACGCCGGCGGGGACGGTCGTAGTGCTCGACGTCCTGGTCGGAGTACCGCCCCGTCATGCCGCGCCGCTCACCGGGGGATCAGCCCCGACCAGAAGCCCGCGAAGTCCGGGAACGTCTTGCCGGTCGTGGCGACGTCCTCCACCAGCACGCCGTCGACCGCGGCGCCGACGACCACGGCGGCGTGGGCCATCCGGTGGTCGGCGTAGGTGCGGAAGACGCCGCCGTGCAGCGGTGCGGGCGCGATCGTCAGGCCGTCGGGGTGCTCGGTGACGTCGGCGCCGAGGCCGCCGAGCTCGCGGGCGAGCGCGGCGAGCCGGTCGGTCTCGTGGCCGCGGATATGGCCGATCCCGCGCAGATGCGAGGGCGCCTCCGCGAGCGCGCAGAGCGCGGCGACCGCGGGCGTGAGCTCGCCGACGTCGTGCAGGTCGACGTCGATGCCGAGCAGGGTGCCGCTGCCGGTCACCCGCAGGCCCTCGTCGGTGAACCCGACCTCGCAGCCCATCGCGGCGAGGATCTCGCGCAGCGCGTCGCCGGCCTGGGTGGTCCGCCGCGGCCAGTCGCGCACGGTCACCGAGCCGCCGGAGACGGCGGCCAGTGCGAGGAACGGCGCCGCGTTGGAGAGGTCCGGCTCGATCAGGTGGTCCACGGCGCGGATCGGACCGGGCCCGACCCGCCATCGGTTCGCGTCCGCGTCGTCCACGTCGACGCCGTGCTCGCGCAGCATCGCGACGGTCATGTCGATGTGGGGGAGCGACGGGACGGGCTTGCCGTCGTGGCGGACGTCGACGCCCTCGTCGTAGCGCGCGCCGGCGAGCAGCAGCGCGGAGATGAACTGCGAGGACGCCGAGGCGTCCACGACCACCGTGCCGCCGCGCACCGAGCCGGTGCCGTGCACGGTGAACGGCAGTGCCGCGCCCGGCACGTCGACGCCCAGCGAGCGCAGCGCTCCTAGGATCTCGCCGACCGGCCGCCGGCGCATGCGCTCGTCGCCGTCGAAGGACACCGCGCCGCGGGACAGCCCGGCGACCGGCGGCACGAAGCGCATCACCGTCCCCGCCAGGCCGCAGTCGACGTCGGCATCGAGATCGAACGGGCCGGGCGTCACGAGCCAGTCCTCGCCGGAGGTGTCGACCGTCGACCCGAGCGCGGTCAGCCCGGCGGCCATCAGCGTGGTGTCGCGCGAGCGGAGCGCTCGCCGTACGACGGACGGCCCGTCGGCGATCGCCGCGAGGACGAGCGCGCGGTTGGTGAGCGACTTGCTGCCGGGGAGCGTGACGACCGCGTCGACGGGGTGGTGCGCCCGGGGTGCGGGCCAGGGATCGGGCAGGTCGCTCACGCGCCGAAGACTATCGGCCCTCTTTCATGCCCGGCCTGAGAGCGGACCGTCAGGGGGAGGTTGCGCAGTCCGGTGGTCTCGGCCACGCGGGCGTTCCCGCCGACTCCCCATCGGCTGGCAGTGCCGCGTGGGTGGTGCCGGCCGAATCGCTGCGTGGAAGCATCCGCGGATGCTTCCGGTATGCGGGCCTCCTCGCCGACCCGGGCCGGGCGTGCTCGGGCAGCGCAGTCGGGCAAGCCGCTCAGGATCAGGAGTACCGGTGGCACTCTTGGTCGAGGACGGCCGGCGATGATCATGGGTATCCAAGATCGGCCCGTAGGCCGTCATCGAGCACTTTCGGGCGGTCCGGCAAGCCGCTCAACCACGGACCTTCCGCGAGGTTGATTCCCAAGGTTGACCCACAGATGTGTCACAAGAGCTGGTCTTCGTGAGTCAGGTCCCGGCCTGGACCTGACAACCGGGAGCCATCCTGACATTCCGACCGTCCGACTCGGATGACGGAGCAGAACTGCTACGAATCGGAGAACGAACATGCCCTTCATCTGTCTCGGGACCGGCCAGCAGGCAGGCATCCTCGCCGGCGCCCTCATGCTCGCACTCGCCACGACTGGATGCACGTCGAGCGGTAACAGCGCCGACGACACCCCGGGCGCGGCGGCGTGCGCGAACCGGGTCGAGTTCAAGAGCCGCACCTATACCGAGACCGGTGGCCGCCAGGTATCGCTCGGAGAGCGGCTGGGCTCCGCCGAACTCCTCTCGTGCACCGACTCCGCCGCCACCCAGGAGCCGGACCTGGGCATGCTCGACATCTACCGTATCCGGGGGGTCGACGAGTCATTCGCAGTCGCCGTCGGCGCCGACACGCAGGATGCCGAGATCTACACCGCTGAGGGTGTCGATCTTCCCCGACGGGTTGCCGATCTGCTGGAGTGATGCCAGCCCGCAAGCCGCACGCCGGAGACAAGGGGGTCAATTTCTGCATTATCCTGCGCGCCACGCGGTGTCAACATACGATCTCCGACACCGACCTGGACTCGGAAAGCCAGGTCACTCTCGGAGGGAACTGTCATGGCACATCTGCGCCAACATGTACTCATCAGTACACGTCCCAAGCGGCTCACTGCCGCACTCTGCTTCGCCAGCATCAGTTGCGGTGCTCTCGCCTAGAGCCTCGCTGTCCCAGCGACTGCGTCGGCGGGAGACGACTGCGGCCTGCCCGACAGCGGGGCGATCACGACTGCTGACCTGCCGGAGGGATCGTCGGTGATCGAGTGCGACGCCGTCGGGCTTATCGTCCAGTCGGGCGACCTGGGGCTCACGATCCCGACACCCGGACTGGCCGTGGGTACCGATGCGGTGCTCGAAGACGGGACGGTCGAAGGGTTCCAGGTGGAGGTCGCCTCCGACGGCACGATCAGCTACCCCGAGGAGTCCAGTGACGCCGAGAGCGGCATCGGATACGACGTGCCGGACAGTGCCGCGAGTGTAGGCAGCGCTGCCGCCGAGCCCACCACAGAGCCAGAGCCGGATGCGCCAGGCGACCCGGGCAACGTTCCGGAGGCGCCGGATGCAAGCGCCGACAACTCGAGCGGCAGCCCGGGCGCCTGTGCCGACGGCGACTACAGCACCAATGATCTGAAGGAGTACGGCACGTACAACTGGTACATCGGAGATGGCGGAATGCCCGGTGCACTCTCGCGGTCGGCCGCTCAGCAGGCTTTCGCGAATGCGGTCAACAACATCACCGGGAGCGAGACCGACTGTAGTGCCTACTCGGCCGACGAGGTTGACGCGTCGGCGAGCTATCAGGGGACGACCTCCTACGAGACCGACATGAACAGCAGCGGTGACTGCACTGATCGGGATGAGAAGAGCACGTGGGACGCCGGCGACCTCGCGTCGGGAACGGTTGCGCAGACTTGCTGGTGGTCCACCTCAATGCCAGGCGTCAAGAACGACCTGCGGGAAGCAGACGTGCGCTACAACACGAACGACTACGACTTCACCAACACGGTCAGTAGCAGTTGCTCCGGCAAGTACGACATCCGGTCGGTCGGTACCCATGAGGCCGGTCACGTCTTCGGCATGGGTCACGTCGGAAGCGGCCACGACAACCTGACGATGTACACGAACTCGTTCATCTGCAAGACCAAGGCACGGACACTCGGCAAGGGCGACGTCCTAGGTCTCAGGAGCATCTACTAGGTCAACGGGCGGGGATCCGGTCGTAACCACCTGCGAGTTGCTCCGCTCCCTGGTTGCTGCCCGTGCGTTGCACGGGCAGCAACCGACGACCTCGCCTTGGACGACTCCCGGCACCAGAGCCGCAACGAAGAAGTGATGATCATGCGCAGGAGAACCTCCATTGCCGTCCTCGTCCTGACCGTCGTCAGCGTCAATGGGATGGCGGTCGCGTCGAGCGGCGTAGGCTCCGGGCAGCGCTCGCCGGAACCAGTCATCGAGTCGATGCACTTCTACCGGGCCGGTCCGGAGGCAACGTACTCACGCTTGCGGCATCCGTTTCCACACTCGGATGTCGGCATCGTGGAGGTCGATCCCCTGGTGTTGACCACGCCGACAGACGCGTCGACCTATGACGCGGTCGCCACGACGACCTTCCGCTATCGCACGCGTGGGCCGGGACCGTTCAGCGCCGACGTTATCATCGACACCGGGACCGGAGGTGGCGACGACGGCACCGCCGACGACGTACCGACAGTGCCCGGAATCGGTACGCCGTTGCGCGCCAGCAAGACGCCCACCGCCGGGGTCGTGCAGGTCCTCGTTCGTAGGCTTGCTGGAGGCAGCACCTATCGGTTCTCGCCACAGGTAGACAGCGTCCTGCCCAAGCGCGGAACCAACAGGATCACGACTGCCCGCATCGTGTTCACCGTCCAACTCATCCCGAGGGTGGCGTGACCATTCGCGATGTGCCGATCCGGCTTCGCGGCCCCTGCCCGGAGTTGTCTCCGTCGCGGCGGCTCACTGAGCTTGCGACTGAGCCTTGGCGGGGTGATCAGGCGGCCTTCTTGATGGCGGGGTAGCGGGTGCGGGGGCCGGTTCGGGTGCCGACGGGGCGTCCGGGGCCTGCTCGACTGGGTTCTGGGGGGCTGGCTGGTGTGCCCAGCGTGGCGTGTCGGCGCCATCCTCAAGTAGCCGCGACACAGCCGGCGAAGCCACGGCACTGATCCTCGAGCATCCCGAACTCGACCCCGAGGTTCAATCGCAAGCTCAGACCCGGACTATCGGCCCGGGATGTGGTCCTTCGCCGCGTGCTTGGCCCGCCAGGTGAGGGCCGGCCTCCCCTCGCGGTCGGCGGAGGCGATCATCAGGCCGCCGATCAGCGAGACGTTCTTGAAGAAGTGCAGCCGCTGCTGGGTGCGCTGGGCCGGGTCGTCGATCTCCCAGAACCGGTGCCCGGCCGCGGTCGTCGGCACCAGCGACGCGGCCAGGACCGCCGCGGACAGCCGCGGCAGCCGGCCGGCGGCGAGCGCGAGGCCCGCGCCGATCTGGACGCCGGCGTTGAGCTTCACCAGCGTCTCGGGGTCCTCGGGCAGCGGGATGCCGGCCTTCTGGGCCAGCGGCACCAGGCGCGAGGTGACCGGATCGGCCTTCGCGGCCGGCCCGGAGGTGTTCTTCAGGGCGGCGGCGGCACCCACGACGAAGATCGAGGCGAGCATGGGGCGGGCGATCGTGCGGCTGAGGCTCATGCCCCCTTTCTACCCACTCCGGTCGGAACGGTCACCTCGACCGGTGGGAGGGGGATGCCGAGCACGCCGCCGGACACCCCGGCGCCGAGGCCGCCCGGGCCGGCGGACAGCTCGACGTCGAGTTGGACCAGCGGAGTCTGCGACGGTGGGGACGGCGGCGTACTCGGTGGGGTGCTCGGTGGAGGCTCCGTCGGAGGGCTGGTGGGCGGCGGCTCCGACGGAGAGGTCGTCGGCGGGGGCGTGGGCACGGTCGGCTCCGGCGCGGGTCCGTCGGTCGCCGTCACCGTCGGCTCGGTGACGGCGACCGGGGTCGTGGCGTCCGAGGGCGAGCGCGGTGCCGGCGAGCGCTCCATCGGGCCACCCGGCACCCGGGTGGGCTCGGCCCGCACCGCCGGGACGTCCTCGGCGGCCGGGACCTCCGGCTGGGACTGGGTGATGACGACGAGCAGTCCGACCGCGACAGCTGACGCCGCTGCGCCTGCCACTGCCGCGGTCGGACCGTGGGTGAGGACCGCGTCGCGAGCGCGGTCGAGGAGGACGACGACGCCGCCGCCCACGGCGGCGCCACCACCCGCCGCAGTGCCGAGGTACGCCGTCGCGGCGGCCCCGAGCAGCAGCGGCGCGAGCACGGCGCCGAGCCGGGAGTTGACCTCGGTGAGCTCGAGGTAGATCGCCGCGCACCGCCGGCACTCCTCGAGGTGCCGCTCGACCTTCGCGCTGTCGCGGCGGGACAGCCCGCCGCGGACGTAGCCGCCGAGCGCGGCGCGCGTGCGTGCGCAGGCGTCCTCGTCGACGTCCTGGGCGTGCATGGAGAGGTAGGCCTGGCGCAGGCCCTCGCGGGCACGGTAGGCGAGGGCGGAGACCGAGTTCGCGGTCATGCCGAGCAACGGCGCGACCTCCGCCGGCTTCTGCCCCTCGACCTCGGTGTGCCACAGCACCAGCTGCCAGCGCTCGGGCAGCGACGCGAACGCCCGCGCCGCCGCCGCGCTCTCGAAGCCCTCGACCGCGGTGTCGCGGAACGGCACGCCCGGGTCGAACGGCGTCAGGTCGTCGGTCGTCCGCAGCCGCGCGGTGGCGCGGATCCGGTCCACGTGCAGGCGGCGTACGGCGGTGAGCAGGTAGGCCCGGAACGCGAGGTCGGGCCCGCCGCCTCGCTGGAGCACGACCAGGACCTTCGCGAACGCCTCGGAGACCAGGTCGTCGACCTCGCCCGCGGAGACGAGCTGACGGGCCAGGCGGCGGGCGGCCTCGACGTGGCGGGAGAAGAGCTCGCCGTACGCGTCCGCGTCCCCGCCGCGCACCGCAGAGATCAGCTCGCCGTCGCTCGGCGGGCCGTCGAGGGTCGCGACGTGGCTGGCCACGGGGGTCCAACGAGAAGAATCGGAGAAAGTTCCGAAAGCCGCGTCATGGGCTTGCGCGACCCCCGTTCCATCGCCGGACAGAGCCGATGTAGGGGAGCCACCGTGGACTGGTTCACGACGCGCAGGCGACGTGGCACCACGGGCGACCCCGGAGCAGGGCGGGAGCTGTCCTCGCAGCTGCGGGCGGCGCTGCCGCCGCGCTTCGAGGCAGTAGGGGAGGCCCTCGCTTCGGGGTCGGGCACGGTCGCCGCGTGCGAGGTCAGTGGGGGAGACCTCGCCCGCGACGGCCGCACCCTGTCGGAGTCGCTGGACGCGCTCGCGACGACGTACCGCCTCGTGCTCGGCATCGATCCCGCGCACGCCGCCACCCGCGCCCTCGCCATCGCCTGGAGCGACGCCACGCTCGGCTATCTCAACGATCTCTCCTGCGACGACCCGCTGACCGGGCTCGCCTCGCGGCCCCATCTGCGCAGCCGGATCTCCGAGGTCTACCGCACCGCGCACCACGACGAGCACGCGCTGGTCGTGGTCGCGACGCCGCCGTGGCCCGGCCCCTCACCCGACGACGTGATCACCCGGGCCCTGCAGGACGCCCGGATCGGCGACACCGCGCGCACCGTCTTCCCCGGTCCCGAGACCATCGGCCACGTCGGACCCGGCCGCGTCGTCGTGCTCGCCGGCCGCGACGACCGGATCGGCCGCCGGGTCGGCCTGCTGCGCCGGATGCTCGACGGCGGCGAGACCCCGCAGCCACGGGTCTGGATCGAGGGCCTGCCCGAGACCGACGAGGCGGCCGGCCGGCTGCTCGACGAGCTCACGCGAGTGTGACCAATACAGTGGCCCTATGTGCGGCCGCTACGCGTCCAGCCGGCGCCCCGAGGACCTCGCCGAGGAGTTCGACATCGCCGACGTGCGCGTTCCGGCGCCGCTCGAGGCCGACTACAACGTCGCGCCGACCAAGCAGGTGTACGCCGTCGTCGAGCGCCCACCCTCTCGGGAGAGCGAGGAGCCGCCCGCGCGCCAGCTGCGGGTGCTGACCTGGGGCCTGGTGCCGTCGTGGGCCAAGGACTCCTCGATCGGCAGCCGGTTGATCAACGCCCGGATGGAGACGGTCGCCGAGAAGCCGGCGTTCAAGCGGGCGTTCGCCGTACGCCGCTGCCTGCTCCCGGCGGACGGCTACTTCGAGTGGTACCCGACGTCGGAGCAGACCAGGGCGGGCAGGCCCCGCAAGCAGCCGTTCTTCATCCGGCCCCGGGACCACGGCGTGCTGGCGATGGCCGGGCTGTACGAGATCTGGTGCGACCCGGCCAAGGCCGAGGACGCCGACGACCGGTTCCGCTGGACCTGCACGGTGATCACCACCGACGCGCCCGACGACCTGGGCAGGATCCACGACCGGATGCCGCTCATGGTCGAGCGCGACCGCTGGTCGGAGTGGCTGGACCCGCGCTCCGGCGGCGACACCGGCCTGCTGATGCCAGCAGCGCCCGGTGCGCTGGAGGCGTACCCCGTCTCCACGCTGGTGAACGACGTCAAGAACAACGGGTGCGAGCTGCTCGAGCCGCTGCCGCTGGAGGAGTCGTGAGCGAGCGCAGGATCGACACGCCGCACGGCGAGGCCCGGCTGGTGACCGACCGGGCGCGCTCGCCGTACGCCACCCTGCTGCTGAGCCACGGTGCCGGTGTCGGCATCGACACCGCCGATCTGCAGGCGCTCGCAAGGCACCTGCCTCGCAACGGCATCACGGTGGTCCGGCTCGAGCAGCCGTGGCGGGTCGCCGGGCGCACGGTCGCGACTGCGCCGCCCACCCTCGACGACGGGCTGACCGTCGCCGCCCGCCACCTGCGCCGCCGTACGCCGCTCGTCGTCGGTGGTCGCTCGGCCGGCGCCCGATCCGCGGCACGCTGCGCGCACGACCTCGGCGCGGCCGGCTGCCTGGCGCTGGCGTTCCCACTGCATCCGCCGGGGAGGCCGGAGAAGTCCCGGCTGCCCGAGCTGCGCGGGGCGAGGGTGCCGACCCTGGTGATCCAGGGCGAGAGGGACACCATGGGCCGGCCCGAGGAGTTCCCGCCGGAGACCGACCTCGCCGTCGTACCGTCGGCGGACCACTCCTTCACGGTGCCGAGGGGCGCCCCGCTCTCGCAGGAGGACGCCCTCGAGATCATCGTGGAGTCCGCGCTGGAGTGGCTGGTGCGCGAGGTCACCGGGAATGAGCGGCCCGCCTGACGCGTTCCGCCGTCATGCTCGCCGTGCTCGAACCCCCCGCCGCGGGGCTAGTCTGGGAGACGATGACAGACCCCACTGAGACGACCCCGGAGGTCGTCGACCTCGAGACCGAGACGGAGGCGGAGCGGTCCGCGCGCTTCGAGCGCGACGCGCTGCCGTTCCTCGACCAGCTCTACTCCGCCGCGATGCGGATGACCCGCAACCCGGCCGACGCCGAGGACCTCGTCCAGGAGACGTTCGCCAAGGCGTACTCCTCCTTCCACCAGTTCCGGCCCGGCACCAACCTGAAGGCCTGGCTCTACCGGATCCTCACCAACACCTTCATCAACAACTACCGCAAGAAGCAGCGCCAGCCGCAGCAGTCGATGTCCGAGGACGTCGAGGACTGGCAGCTCCACCGCGCCGAGTCGCACTCTTCCTCCGGGCTCCGCTCGGCCGAGACCGAGGCGCTCGAGCACCTGCCCGACTCCCAGGTCAAGGACGCCCTCCAGCGCCTGCCGGAGGAGTTCCGGCTCGCGGTCTACCTCGCCGACGTCGAGGGGTTCGCCTACAAGGAGATCGCGGAGATCATGGACACCCCGATCGGCACCGTGATGTCCCGGCTGCACCGGGGTCGGCGCCAGCTGCGCGACATGCTCTCGGACTACGTACGCGACAACGACCTGCTCACCGTCGGCCGCGACGGGGGTGCGCCGTGAGCCACGACCACGCCCAGGACCCCTCGCCCGCCGACTGCGCCGACTTCCTCGAGCGCATCGTCTACTTCCTCGACAACGAGCTCGACGCGGCAGACTGCTCCGCCGTACGCCTGCACCTCGACTCCTGCAACCCGTGCCTGGAGAGGTACGACCTCCAGCGCACCGTGAAGGCCATCGTGGCCCGCTCCTGCTCCGAGGTGGCGCCCGACGAGCTGCGGCGGCGGGTGCTGCTGCGGATCCGCCAGGTGCAGGTGGAGATCCGCGAGACCCCCTGACCAGCGAAGAGCCCCCGGACCGGAAGGTTCGGGGGCTCTGCCATCTCTGCGCTCAGGCGTTGGGGCGCTTGCCGTGGTTCGCGCCCTTCTTCTTGCGAGCGCGGCGCTTGCGGCCGGTCTTGCCCATGGTCTCCTCCTGATCGGACGTGTCCGGTCAGTCTCTCATCTCTCGTCGAGACACCCAAAACGGCCCCGAAAAGGCCCGGATGAGGGCAGTTTCAGGTGTCTCGACGAGAAATCAGCCGTCAGAGCCGCCCCAGGAACCGCTCGGCGTCGACCACCACGCGGGTGATCTCGCCGGTGGCGATCACTCTCCCGCCGGTGTCGCGGGCACCGACCGTGAAGCGGTGCAGCCGGCCGTCGACGTACGCCGCCGAGGCGGTGACCTCCACCTCCTGGCCGATCGCGGACGCGGCGACGTGCTCGAGCTCGACCCGGGTGCCGACGCTGGTCGACCCGGCGGGCAGGGTCGGCTCCAGGGCGGCGCACGTGGCGGCCTCGCACCAGGCCAGCAGCCGGGGCGTGCCGAGGACCGGCAGGCTGCCCGAGCCCACGGCCTCGGCGGTGTCGACGTCGGTCACGGTGAAGCGCAGCGTCGCGTCCATCCCTATAGCTCCGCCACGAACGCGATCAGGTCCACGCCCGGGACCGGCGACCAGTCCCGCTCGGGCGCGCGCCGGAAGCCCTGCCGCTCGTAGACCCGGTGCGCGGAGGTCATCTCGGCGAGGCTGGAGAGTACGACGCCGCGGAAGCCCAGCGAGCGGAACCGGTCCATCACCAGTCCGGTGAGCGCCTCGCCGACGCCCTGCCGGCGCGCGTCGGGGGAGACCGCGAGCATCCGGAATTCTCCTTCGTCCGAGGCGCCGATCTCCCGCCACGGCGAGCCCGGCAGCGCCAGGGTGACCGTGCCGACCACCGCGCCGGACCGCTCGGCGACCCACAGCTCGGCCTCGCGGTCGCGCCTCGCGGCGTCGCGCAGCAGCGCGATGTAGTGGTCGTCGGGGCCGTGGGTGAACTCCTCGTAGGCCGCGACGGTCACCTCGCCCGCCGCCTCGAGGTCGGCCGGCGTGGCACGGCGCACGATCAGATCAGACACCGAAGCTGTTCCGCGGGTAGGTCGCGGCCACGTCGGTGATCACGTTGACCAGGTAGGGCACGCCGGAGGCGAACGCCCGGTCGATCGCCGGGCCGACCTCGCGCGGGTCGGTCACGGTCTCGCCGGCGCCGCCGAGGGCGCGGACCACCTCGTCGTACGCCGTCCGCGGCGCGAGGTCCGCGATCACGTCGTACCCGTAGAGCATCTGCATCGGCCCCTTCTCCAGGCCCCACGCGGAGTTGTTGCCCATCACCATCACGACCGGCAGGTTGTGGCGGACCAGCGTGTCGACGTCCATCAGCGAGAAGCCCGCGGCGCCGTCGCCGAGCAGCAGCACGACCTGCGCGGACGGCCGGGCCAGCCGGGCGGCGATGGCCGCGCCGAGGCCGGCGCCGAGGCATCCGTACGGGCCCGGGTCGAGCCAGCCGCCGGGCCGCCTCGGCTCGACGAACTTGCCCGCGAAGCTGACGAAGTCGCCGCCGTCGCCGATCACGACCGCGTCGTCGGCCAGCCGCGGCACCAGCTCGCCGTAGATGCGCGCGGGGTGGATCGGGTCGGCCTCGGCCCCGAGCAGAGCGGCGTCGCGCTCAGTCGCCGCGGCCACACCCGCCCGCAGGTCGGCGACCCACGCGGACCAGTCGTGGTCCCTCAGGGCTGCGAGCAGCCCGTCGAAGACCGCGGACAGGTCGCCGGCGACGGACGCCGCGAGCGCGGCGTGGGCGGCGACCTGACCGGGGGAGTCGGCGACGTGCACGACCTGCGCGTCGCCGAAGACGCCGTACCCGAGCCGGAAGTCCAGCGGAGTGCCCACCACGATCACGAGGTCCGCGTCCTTCAGGGCCTGGCTGCGCGCCTTGGTGACCAGCAGCGGGTGGCCGCCGGGGACCACGCCGCGGCCCATGCCGTTCGTGATGGCCGGTACGCCGGAGGTCTCGACGAACCGCAGCGCGGCCTCCTCCGCGTGGTCGGCCCACACGTCGGTGCCGAGGATCAGCACCGGGCGAGCCGCGCCGGCCAGCAGCGCGGCGATCCGCTCGAGCGCGTCGGTGTCGGGGTCGGCGCCGCGCGGCGCGGCGAGGTCCGGGAGCCGACCGGTGGCGCTGTTGAACAGCTCGTCCATCGGCACGTCGACGAACACCGGTCCCCGATGGGGGGAGCGGGCCGTCGCGAACGCCTCGTGCATCCCGTCGACCACGTCGAGCGCGGTCGGGATCGTGCGCGCCAGCTTGGAGACCGGCGCGAAGATCGGCGGCTGGTCGAGCTCCTGCAGGGCACCGGTGCCCCAGCGGCTCTGCGGCGCGCGGCCGCCGACGACCACCATCGGCGAGCCGGCGAACTGCGCCTGGGCGACGGCGCTCAGCCCGTTCGTCACGCCCGGTCCCGCGGTCAGCACGGCCAGGCCGGGGATCCGGGTCAGCTTGCCGGTCGCCTCGGCGGCGAACGCCGCGGTCTGCTCGTGCCGCACGTCGAGGAGTCGCACGGGCGACCCTGACTCGGCGGCCTTCACGGCGCCGTCGTAGAGCGGGAAGACGTGCGCGCCCGACAGCGTGAACATGGTCTCGACGCCGTGCGCCTGGGCGACGGCCGTGGCGAGCTCGCCCGCGTGGCCGGTCAGTTCGGAGGACATGGTCCGAAGGTTACTGGTCCGTAGCGCCGAGGAACGCGGCGTTCGTGTGCTTGAGCGCCTGGACGACGACGAGCAGCAGGTCGGAGCGCACCTGCGGCGGCCGGGTGCCGAGCGAGAGCTGCAGATAGAGCGCCCGGAGGAACGCCTCGGCGTTGCCGCCGAGCAGGTGCGGGTCGCGCCCCTCGTAGGAGCCGCGGGTGCCCGCGGCGGCGGCCAGCCGGGCGATCCAGGGCTCCAGTACCCGCAGCGGCACGACGTTGCGGCGCAGTACGCTCATGGTCGCGAAGGCCAGCCGGTCGGGCTCGCCGCTGCAGAACAGCTGCTCCACCGGCAGCAGCACCCGGTCGGCGATCACGTCGAGGATCACGGTGAGCTCGGGCTGGGCCAGGTGCGGGGAGCTGGCGAGGGTGCCGAGGGTGTCGGCGCCGTGGGCGACGGCGTGCGCCCAGCCCTTGCCGGGCACGAACGCGCGCAGGTCGCGCTCGCGCAGCAGCCACGCCGCGAGCCGGTCGCCCCACTCGAGGATCTTGCCGCCGGGGAGCAGCGGCCGGAGGTTGTCGCGGGCGATGCAGTCGCCCAGCACCAGCGCCGAGAAGCTGCGCCGGAACACCGAGTCGGTGCCCTGCTCGCCGAGTCCGACGCGCAGCCCGATCGCCATCCCGTCACCGAGGCCGGCGAGCAGGTCGTCGTACACGCCGCGGTCCACCCAGGTCGTGAGCGTGGGGTACGCCGTGCCGTCGCGGAGCGCCGGATCCGGGTCGCCGAGCATGCGCGTGAGCTCGGCGGTGAGGTCGTCGAGCGGGCGGTCGGTCGGCACCGCGAGACCGGTGGCGTGCACCTGCTGCCAGTACGACCCGGACATGCAGGCGATCTTGCCAGAGGTGGTCCAGACGTCCGGCGGGGGTCCTACCCTTGCCAGCGTGCCGTCCCTGACCGACCTGGTGCGCAGCCACACCGACCTCGACGCCGAGGACGTCGCGTGGCTCCAGCTGCTGCAGGCGGACTGGCAGATCATCGCCGACCTGTCCTTCGCCGACCTGGTGCTCTGGCTGCCCGACCGCGAGGGCAGGGGCTTCTGGGCGGCGGGCCAGATGCGGCCCACGACCGGCCCGACGGCGTACGTCGACGACGTGATCGGCACCTTCGTGCCGGTCGGCCGGCGGCCGCTGATCGACGCGGCGCACGCCCAGGGGCGGCTGGTGCGCGAGGGCGACCCGGAGTGGCGCGACGACGTGCCGGTGCGGGTCGAGACGATCCCGGTCCGGCGGGCCGGCCGGGTGATCGCGGTCGTCGCCCGCAACACCAACCTGCTCGGCGTCCGCACCCCGAGCCGCCTGGAGCTGTCCTACCTCCAGTCCGCGGCCGACCTGACCCAGATGATCGCGCACGGCCACTTCCCGGCTGCCGGCCAGCGCAGCGACCACGCCGACACCCCGCGGGTCGGCGACGGCTTCCTGCGCGTCGACGCCGTCGGGAAGGTCGTCTACGCGAGCCCGAACGCGCTCTCGGTGTTCCGGCGGCTGGGCCTCTCCGGCGACCTCGCCGGGCTGTCGCTGGCCGACACCACCCGCTCGCTGGTGCCGCCGCGCCGCCGCCCCGACGAGGAGACGCTCAGCGCCGTGCTCGGCGGCCGCGCCCACCGCGACACCGAGATCGGCACCGACGGCGTCTCGCTGATCGTCCGGTCGATCCCGCTGCGGCCGCAGGGTGACCACATCGGCGCGCTGGTGCTGGTCCGCGACGTCACCGACCTGCGCCGCCGCGACCGCGAGCTGGTCACCAAGGACGCGACCATCCGCGAGATCCACCATCGGGTGAAGAACAACCTGCAGACGGTCGCCGCGCTGCTGCGGCTCCAGGCGCGGCGGATGGACTCCGAGTCGGCGCGGCTCGCGCTGGAGGAGGCGGTACGCCGGGTCGGGTCGATCGCGATCGTGCACGAGATCCTCAGCCAGGCCGTCGAGGAGCGGGTCGACTTCGACGACGTCGTGGACCCGCTCGGGCGGATGGTGACCGAGGTCAGCGCCGTCGGCAGCCGGGTCCGGGTGCGGCGCGACGGATCGTTCGGCGTACTGCCCTCGGAGTCGGCGACCGCGCTGGCGATGGTGCTCACCGAGGTGCTCCAGAACGCGGTCGAGCACGGCTACGACGCCGACGAGGCGGACGTCTCGGGCGAGATCGTGCTCACCGCGCGCCGTCTGGTCGGGCGGCTGCACGTCACCGTCGACGACGACGGGCGCGGGCTGCCGGAGGGGTTCGACCTGGACGGGTCGACGAACCTGGGGCTGTCGATCGTGCGCACGCTGGTGGAGTCCGAGCTCGGCGGTCAGCTCGAGCTGGGACCTCGACCCGGAGGCGCGGGCACGCGCGCGGCGCTCGACGTGCCCGTGGAGTAGTGCTCTGCGCCAGGACCCGGTCGCCGTTGGTCGAGCTCGTCGAGACCCCGGTGCCGTGGTCGCAGGCTCGGTCGCGCGGCTCGCTCGACCACCGCCAGCGGATCCGCTGACGCGTCTCCGCTAGGCGGTGCGGACCCGGGAGCGGGCGGTGCGGCGCTTCAGCGCGCGGCGCTCGTCCTCGCTGAGGCCGCCCCACACGCCGTGGTCCTGGCCAGCCTCGAGCGCCCACGCGAGGCACTGCTCGCGCACCTCGCAGCGACGGCACACCTGCTTGGCCTCCTCGATCTGGAGGATGGCCGGACCGGTGTTGCCGATCGGGAAGAACAGCTCCGGGTCCTCATCGAGGCACGCGGAGCGGTGGCGCCAATCCATGGCTGGGGGATCCCTCTTTCCTTCGAGCTCAGACGTGCAGGTCAGGGGCCGACAAGACCTGCGGGCGCGCCGATGTGAACGCATTCACGAGCGCACCGCCAAGAGTGGCAACTGTTGGAGCGTTAAACAACCCCCGCAGCCGGTTCGTTTCGTCACAGCAGATGCGCGCCTTCTAGGCTCCTGCCTGTGACGGTACGCCGCCCGGACAACCCCGCCCGACCCCCTGCGCCACTCCTGGTCGCCGCCTCCCTGGTGGCGGTGGAGGGCCTGCTGCTGCTCGGGTACGCCGTGCTCGAGCTGGCCAGCCTCTCCACGGACCGTGCGCAGGTCGCCCTCACGACCTCGCTCTTCTTCGCGGTGTACGCCGGCCTGCTGCTCGCCAGCGCCTGGGCGGTCACCCACGGCCGGTCGTGGGCGCGCAGTCCGATCGTGCTCGCGCAGCTGATCCAGCTGGGCGTCGCGTGGAGCTTCCGCGGCGGCGAGACGACCTGGGTCGCGGTCGCGCTGGCCGCGGTCGCGCTGGTGGTGCTGGTCGGGCTGCTGAACCCGGTCAGCATCGACGCCCTCGCGGAGCACGACGGCGACCGTTGATCTCGACACGCCGGTCGCGGCTTCGTTCCTCAGCCGCTCGGCTTGCTCGACCACCATCGGCGGATCCGCTGACGCGTCTGCGCTAACTCTGCTCCGCCAGCGAGGTGCGCAGCTGCTCCAGAGTGCGGTTGAGCAGGCGGGAGACGTGCATCTGGGAGACGCCGATCTCCTCGGCGATCTGCGACTGCGTCATGTTCTTGAAGAACCGCAGCAGCAGGATCTTCTTCTCCCGCGGCTCCAGCCGGTCGAGCAGCGGCTTGATCGACTCGCGGATCTCGACGTGCTCGAGCCCCTCGTCGTCGACGCCGATCGCGTCGAGCATGCTGGCGGCGCCGCCCTCGTCGCCGTCGTCGCTGGCATCGAGGGAGAGCGTGGAGTAGGCGTTGCTGGACTCGATGCCCTCGACGATCTCCTCGACCGTGCAGCCGATCGACTCGGCCAGCTCGCGCGGCGTGGGGGATCGGCCGAGGGACTGGGTGAGCTCGGCGCTCGCGGCGCCGATCTGCATGCGCAGCTCCTGGAGCCGTCGCGGCACCCGGATCGCCCAGCCCTTGTCGCGGAAGTAGCGCTTGATCTCGCCGATGATCGTCGGCGTCGCGTACGTCGAGAACTCGACGCCCCGGTCGGAGTCGAAGCGGTCCACGGACTTGATCAGCCCGATCGTGCCGACCTGCACCAGGTCCTCGAGCGGCTCGCCGCGGTTGCGGAACCGCCGCGCGCAGTGCTCGACCAGCGGCAGGTGCAGGTGCACCAGCCCGTCGCGCGCGGCCTCGTGCTCGGTCTCCGACCTGCTCTCGTCGCGCAGCACGAGGAACAGCTCGGCGCTGCGCTGCCGAGTGATCTCCACCGCGGTCCGGCCGGATGCCTCCGGCTCGTCCGTCCCCGAGAAGGCGCTCAATTCCCGATCTCGGTGTGACCCGACTCCATGGTGAGGGTGACGGCGAAGGATCCGCCGACGTCGTCGATGCGAGCGTACGTCGCCAGCGTGCTGAGGACCTGCCAGGCGAAGCTGTCGAGATCGGGGCTGACCGACGCGGCCACGTCGACCGCGACGCTCACGGTCAGCTCGCCGGGTGCCATGTAGAAGCGGCAGGTCAGGTCGGACCCGGCCGCGGCCTCGGTCAGCACCATCGCGCTCGCCTCGCCGACCGCGATCCGCAGGTCCTCGATGTCGTCGATCGGGAAGTCCAGCCGAGCCGCCAGTCCCGCGGTCGTCGTCCGCAGGACCGACGCGAATGCGCTGTCCGCGGGCAGCCGCAGCTCGACGTCCGCACGGCGGCCCTGGGTGGTCGGGCCGGTGGTCGCGCCGATCGATGCCATGTGGGATCCCTTGGGCTGGTCGGTGGTGGTCCGAGACCGTCCCAGCAATGTAGCGGGGACCGGTCCCCGGGTGTCGTACCCGGGGACCGGTCCCTCGTAACTTTGCTGCGCTCCGTGCGCCCGTGAGCCTGGGAGCCGAAAGCCTTCGCGGGCTCGGTCTCTCCTTCGACGTGGTCTGTGGTTCAGGCAGACGGCCGCGACTTCACTCGTTCAGTCGCGCTTTCGACTCGAAGGCTTTCGCTGCGCTCACGCCTTCTTCGTCTCCCAGAAGATCTCGGCGATCTCGTCGATCTTCGCGAGCAACTCGTCGGCCTTGCCGGCGTCGAGCTCGCCCTTGGTGCCCGAGGCGCCGGCGAGCTTGGTGGCCTCGTTGACCAGGGTGTGGAGCTGGGGGTACTTCTCGAAGTGCGGGGGCTTGAAGTAGTCGGTCCACAGCACCCAGAGGTGGTGCTTGACGAGCTCCGAGCGCTGCTCCTTGATCAGGATGGCGCGGGTGCGGAAGTCGGGGTCGTCGTTGTCCGCGACCTTGGCGATGATGGCCTTGATCGACTCCGCCTCGATCCGGGCCTGCGCGGGGTCGTACACGCCGCAGGGGAGGTCGCAGTGTGCGGAGACCTCGAGGGTGGGGGCGAACAGCTTCGCGAACATGCGGGTCCTCTCTTCGGTTGTCTCTTCGGTCGTCTCGGTGTCGCTGCGACACTACTCCGCGTGTCGAGATGGGGCTTCGCGGTGGTCAGTGGTCGGTCCATGCTGCCCACGCTGCGTCCCGGCGACCGCCTTCTGGTGTCCTACCGGCGGGCGCCGCAAACCGGGGGCCTCGTGGTCGTCCGGTTCGCGGACGGCACGGTCGCGGTGAAGCGGGCCGCCGAACGGCGTACGACGCGGTCGGGTGTGCCGGGCTGGTGGCTCGTGAGCGACAACCCGGCCGAGGGTGTCGACTCGCGACACCGCGGGCCGGTGCCCGACGCGGACGTGATCGCCGTCACCGCCGCCAGGATCTGGCCGCGCCCCCGCCGTCTCTGACGCTGTGCCAGACTGCTGGGCGGGAGAACCCCGAGGTCCACCGGCTCCGCGCTCCACCCTTCCGCGTCGAGCCCGGCCTCACCGCATCTGCATCCGCACGCCTCGATGGAAAGACACCTCCACGCCATGTCTGCTTCCCATCCCCATGCCGGCGACCCGGTCTTCGACCTACACGTCGGCGGGAAGATGGCGGTCCGCTCGACCGCCCCGCTCGCGAACCGCGACGACCTGTCCCTCGCCTACACTCCCGGCGTCGCCCGGGTCTGCGAGGCGATCGCCGGCGACCCGTCGCTGACCCAGCACTACACCTGGGTGCCGAACACCGTCGCCGTCGTCACCGACGGCACCGCCGTCCTCGGCCTCGGCGACATCGGCCCGGCCGCGGCGATGCCGGTGATGGAAGGGAAGGCGGTGCTGTTCAAGCAGTTCGCCGACGTCGACGCCGTCCCGATCTGCCTGGACACCACCGACGTCGAGGAGATCATCGAGACCGTCGCCCGGCTGGCGCCGAGCTTCGGCGGGATCAACCTCGAGGACATCTCCGCACCGCGCTGCTTCGAGATCGAGGACCGGCTCAAGGAGCGCCTCGACATCCCGGTGTTCCACGACGACCAGCACGGCACCGCCGTGGTCGCGCTGGCGGCACTGAAGAACGCGCTGCGGCTGACCGGCCGCGACCCGGAGTCCACCCGCGTGGTGATCTCCGGTGCCGGCGCTGCCGGCGTCGCGGTCGCGAAGATCCTGCTCGCCGACGGCATCGGGGACCTCGCGGTCACCGACCGCAAGGGCGTGCTCAACTCCGTGCGCGGCGATCTCACCCCCGTGAAGCGTGCGCTCGCCGAGGTGACCGCCGACCTCACCGGGCGCACCGGCACCCTCCAGGACGTCCTCGCCGGCGCGGACGTCTACCTCGGCGTCTCCGGCGGCACCGTGCCCGAGGAGTGGGTCGCGACGATGGCGCCCGAGTCGATCATCTTCGGCCTCGCGAACCCCCACCCCGAGGTGCACCCCGACGTCGCCCACCGGCATGCCCGGGTGGTCGCCACCGGGCGCTCGGACTTCCCGAACCAGATCAACAACGTGCTCGCGTTCCCCGGCATCTTCCGGGGCGCCTTCGACGTGCGCGCCACCGCGATCACCGAGGGCATGAAGGTCGCCGCCGCCGAGGCGCTCGCCGAGCTCGTGGGCGAGGCGCTCGCCGAGGACCTGATCGTGCCGTCGCCGTTCGACCCGCGCGTCGGGCCGGCGGTCGCGGCCGCTGTGGCGAACGCCGCACGGCGAGACGGGGTCGCGCGCCGGTAGGTCCGCCCCCGATAGGTTGGCGAGCATGTTCGCCGTCTACGCCGACCGATTCTTCGAGGACGACCCGCTCTCCGCCCTGCAGGTGGGGGAGCGGCCCGATCCCGAGGTCCCCGACGGGTGGACCACGGTCACGGTGCGGGCCGCCTCGCTCAACCACCACGACCTGTTCTCCCTGCGCGGGGTCGGGCTGCGCGAGGAGGCGCTGCCGATGATCCTCGGCTGCGACGCGGCCGGGTACGACGAGGACGGCAACGAGGTCGTCGTGCACGCGGTCATCAGCGACCCGTCGTGGACCGGCGACGAGACCTTCGACCCGAGGCGGTCGCTGCTCTCCGAGCGCTACCAGGGCACGCTCGCGGACAAGGTCGCCGTGCCGCGGCGCAACGTCGTGCCGAAGCCGGCGTCGCTCTCCTTCGAGGAGGCGGCCTGCCTGCCGACGGCCTGGCTCACGGCGTACCGGATGCTGTTCACCCGCGGCGAGCTCAGGGCCGGCGAGACCGTGCTCGTGCAGGGCGCCGGTGGCGGTGTCGCCACGGCCGCGATCATCCTCGGCCGGGCGGCCGGCCTGCGTGTGCTCGCGACCAGCCGCGACGAGGCCAAGCGCCGGCGGGCGCTGGAGATCGGGGCGCACGAGGTGTTCGAGTCGGGTGCCCGGCTGCCGGTGAAGGTCGACGCGGT
Organism: Nocardioides hungaricus; assembly: GCF_054782915.1. Classification (NCBI taxonomy): domain Bacteria; kingdom Bacillati; phylum Actinomycetota; class Actinomycetes; order Propionibacteriales; family Nocardioidaceae; genus Nocardioides; species Nocardioides hungaricus. The sequence continues at coordinate 64,515 of NZ_BAAGRO010000005.1, forward strand.
CATCGAGACCGTCGGCCGCGCGACGTGGTCGCACTCGATCCGCGCGCTGCGCCCCGGCGGCCGGATCGTCACGTCCGGCACCACGTCCGGACCGGACCTCGACGACGCCGAGCTCACCCGCATCTTCTTCCTCCAGCTCAGCGTGGTCGGCTCGACCATGGGCACCCGTGACGAGCTCGCCGCGCTCGTGTCGCTGCTCGACGCGACCGGCGCCCGCCCGCTGATCGACCGGACGCTGCCGATGACCGACGCCCGCGACGGCTTCGCCGCGATGCTCGAGGGCGAGCAGTTCGGGAAGATCGTGTTCACCCGGTGACCCACCTGGTGACGCACCTCGTCACGGGCGCCGGTTCCGGGATCGGCGCCGCGCTCACTCGCCGCCTGCTCGACCGCGGCGACTCCGTCGTGCTGGTGGCGCGGTCTCCGGCTCGCGCGGAGGAGCTGCGGGCGGCGTACGACGGGGCCTCGGTGCTGGTCGCCGACCTCTCGTGGCCAGAGTCCGTTGAGTCGCTCTCGCTGCCGTCGTCGCTCGACTCGGTCGTGCACGCGGCCGGCGTCGTCGAGCTGGGATCGGTCGCCGAGCTGTCGGTCGACGACTGGGCAGCGCAACTGCGCGTGAACCTGGTCGCGCCCGCGGCACTCACCCGGGTCGCGCTGCCGGCGCTGCGCGCCGCCCGGGGCACCGTCGTGTTCGTCAACTCCAGCGCGGGACTCACCGCCCACCCGGGCTGGTCGGCCTACGCCGCCTCCAAGCACGGCCTGCGCGCGCTGGCCGACGCCCTCCGCGGCGAGGAGCCCGACCTGCGGGTGACCACGGTCCACCCCGGCCGCACCGCGACGCCGATGCAGGAGAAGGTGCACCGCCAGGAGGGCAGGGAGTACGACGCCGCCGACTGGATCCGCCCCGAGACCGTCGCCGACGCGATCCTCCACGTCCTCGACCTGCCCCGCGACGCGACCGTCGTGGACCTCACCGTCCGCCCGGCCACCCCGGCCGCGGACAAAGTGGCAGTCGAGTGACAGAATCCCCATGCCGACCCAGCGGATCACCACCCGCGTCGCCACGTCCGAGCCGCGCTTCGTCACCTACCCGACGCCGGGGCCGGACGCCCCGAACGTCCTCATGGTCGTCCTCGACGACATCGGGTTCGCCCAGCTCGGCTGCTTCGGCTCCGGCATTGCGACGCCGAACATCGACCGGCTCGCCGCCGGCGGCCTGCGCGACAACCGGTTCCATGTCACCGCGGTCTGCTCCGCGACCCGGGCGGCGCTGCTGACCGGCCGCAACCACCATGCGGTCGGCATGGGCGTCACCCAGGAGGCCGCGCTCGGGTTCCCCGGCTACACCGGCCGGCTGCCGCGGTCGGCCGCCGGTCTGGCCCGGCTGCTGCGCGACCGCGGCTACAACACGCTCGCGGTCGGCAAGCGGCACCTGGCGCCGAAGAGCGAGTACTCCGCACCGCCGTCGCCCGCTGGCTCGATGAGGGCGGCGACCTGGTCGATCACGTGAAACGGACGGCTTCGAGGCGCTGTCGTAGGTCACGAGGGACAGCAGGCGTGCACCGCGAGCCGCCGCGCGTCGGGGCACCAGTAGTTCGGGACGGAACGGGAGGCGGTCCGTGCTGTCCTTGTGCCGAGCGTCCGGCTGGCGTAGGAAGTCCGGTATGTCCCTCTCGACAACGACAGCGAGGATCCTCCGCGGCGCGGCGCGAAGGCTCGATGCACTGCCCACGGGCTCCGGGTCCGGTGCTGCGGCATCCCCTCTGCCCGACTCTTACCGGTCCGAGCCCGGGACCCGGGTGGCGTCGTACTTCTTCGAGGACCACCGCCGGTTCTACACGACCGGCGAGGCCGGCCTCAGCTCGAAGCCCCGGCTGAACCTGCGTTACGAGGCGATCTTCGGGGAGAACAAGGATCTGTTCGAGGGCGCCCGGGTGCTCGACATCGCCTGCCACGACGGCCGGATGTCGATGGCGGCGCTGGCGTGCGGCGCGAAGTCCGTCGTGGGGGTCGAGGCGCGGCCGGAGCTCGTCGAGCGCGCAGTCGCCAACCTCGAGCACTACGGCCAGGACCCCGACCGGTTCAGGTTCATCGCCGGCGACGTCCACGAGGTGCTCGCCGCGGAGGACCTCGAGGTCGACGTCGTCCTCTGCCTCGGGTTCCTCTACCACACGCTCCGGTTCAACGAGCTGTTGCACGGGATCCGGCGGACGGGTGCCCGGCACCTCGTGCTCGACACCCAGGCGCACGGCATGTTCGACCCCGACCCGCTCGTCCGGCTGCACAGCGAGCTGAGTCACCGCAAGGGCACGGCGAAGGCAGACGACTACACGGTCGGCGCCTCGGTGCTCACCGGACGCCCCAACCTCGCGGCCGTCAGGATGATGCTGGCCTGCTACGGCTACGAGGTCGAACGGTTCTCCGACTGGCCCCGTCTCCTCGCCGACAACCCCGAGGTGAAGGGGTGCCGCGACTACGCCATCGGCCGGCGCGTCACCCTGCGCTGCCGCAGGACCGACGACGACGCGGCCGCGTAGACCGCGTCAGTCCTCGGGGTCGTCCAGCCGCGCGAGCCAGGTCGCGAACCGCTCGACGGCGGCCTCGAACTCCGGGTGGGTGTCGGTGAACTCCTGGAGCCGGTCGGCGAGCCAGGCCAGGGTGACCTCCTCGTCGCCCCGGCGCTGCTCGAGCTCCTCGATCCCGCGGTCGGTGAAGTACATGGCTCAGTCCTCCTCGTGCTCCTGCCGAGATCGTCGAGACACCCGAAATGGCCCTCTTCCGAGGCTGGAAGGGGCCGTTGGGGGTGTCTCGACGTTAGATCAGCTCAGCTGAACGCGCGGGCGACGAGGTCCTTCTGCTCCTCGGTGTGGCGCTTGACGGTGCCGACCGAGGGGGAGGAGGACGCTGTGCGCGCGACCAGCTCGACGGTGGCGTCGACGTGCGGCCAGACGTTGAGCTGGTAGTGCGGCCACGGGCCGTTGTTCTCCGGCTCGTCCTGGACCCAGCGCACCGTGCGGAGCCTCGGGAAGCGCGCGATCTCCTCGCGGATCTCGGCCTCCGGGCGCGGGTAGAGCTGCTCGACGCGGGCGATCGCGAACCGGCCGGCGTCCTCGCGCCGGGCACGCTCGACGACCAGGTCCCAGACCACGCGGCCCGAGCACAGCAGCAGCGTGTCGACCTGCTCCGGGTCGGCCGACGCGTCGCGGAGGAACGGCTGGAAGCTGCCGCCGGTGAACTCCTCCGGCAGCGACGCCGCCTCCTTGCGCTTGAGCATCGACTTCGGCGTGAACACGATCAGCGGCCGGTGCTCCTCGCCCAGCGAGTGCTGGCGCAGCAGGTGGAAGTACGACGCCGGCGTGGACGGCTGGGCGACCACGAACGCGTCGTCGGCGACCATCGTCAGGAACCGCTCGATCCGGGCGGAGGAGTGGTCGGGGCCCTGGCCCTCGTAGCCGTGCGGCAGCAGCAGCACGACGCCGGACTGCTGGCGCCACTTGGTCTCACCGGAGGTGATGAACTCGTCGATGACCGTCTGCGCGCCGTTGACGAAGTCGCCGAACTGCGCCTCCCAGAGGACGAGGGCGTCCGGGCGGGCGACCGAGTAGCCGTACTCGAAGCCGAGGGCGGCGTACTCCGAGAGCAGTGAGTCGTAGACGTAGAACTTGGCCTGGTCCTCGGTGAGGTTGGACAGCGGCGTCCACTCGTCGGCGTTGATCCGGTCGATGATGGTCGCGAAGCGGGAGACGAACGTGCCGCGGCGCGAGTCCTGACCGGCCAGGCGGACCGGTCGGCCCTCCATCAGCAGCGAGCCGAACGCGAGGATCTCGCCGGTGCCCCAGTCGACCGGTCCCTCGGCGATCGCCGCGGAGCGGCGCTGCAGCTGCGGCATCACCTTCGGGTGGACGGTGAAGCCCTCCGGTGGCGTGACGTAGGCGTCCGCGATCCGCTTCATCATCTCCGGCGACACGGCCGTGCGGGTCTCGCCGCTCGGCTTGTCCGGGTAGTCCGGGACCGTGGTCCACTCCGAGGGCTGGCTGCTCGCCTCGCGCACCTCGGTGAAGACCCGCTCCAGCTGCTGCTGGTAGTCGCGCAGGACCTGCTCGGCCTCCTCGATCGTGATGTCGCCGCGGCCGATGAGGGACTCGGTGTAGAGCTTGCGGACCGAGCGCTTCTGCTCGATCAGGTCGTACATGAGCGGCTGGGTGTACGACGGGTCGTCGCCCTCGTTGTGGCCGCGGCGGCGGTAGCAGACCAGGTCGATGACGACGTCCTTGTTGAACGCCTGGCGGTACTCGAACGCGAGCCGGGCGACCCGGATGCACGCCTCCGGGTCGTCGCCGTTCACGTGGAAGATCGGCGCCTGGACCATCCGGGCCACGTCGGTGCAGTACAGCGACGAGCGCGAGGAGCCCGGCGAGGTCGTGAAGCCGACCTGGTTGTTGACGACCACGTGGATGGTGCCGCCGGTGCGGTAGCCGCGCAGCTGGGAGAGGTTCAGCGTCTCCGCGACCACGCCCTGACCGGCGAACGCCGCGTCGCCGTGGACGAGCAGCGGCAGCACGGGGTACGCCGCGCCGCGGTCGAGCACGTCCTGCTTCGCGCGGGCGATGCCCTCGAGCACCGGGTCGACCGCCTCGAGGTGCGAGGGGTTCGCGGCGACGGAGACCTTGATCCGGTCGCCGGAGCCGGCCACGAACTCGCCCTCGGCGCCGAGGTGGTACTTCACGTCGCCGGAGCCCTGGACCGTGCGCGGGTCGATGTTGCCCTCGAACTCGCGGAAGATCTGGCTGTACTTCTTGCCGACGATGTTCGCGAGCACGTTGAGGCGGCCCCGATGGGCCATGCCCATCGCCACCTCGTCGAGCCCCGCCTCGGCCGCGGCCTCGCAGAGCTCGTCGAGGACCGGGACCGTCGTCTCGCCGCCCTCGAGGGAGAAGCGCTTCTGGCCGACGAACTTGGTCTGGAGGAAGGTCTCGAACGCCTCGGCCTGGTTGAGCTTCAGCAGGATCCGGAGCTGCTCCTCGCGCGGCGGCTTGGTGTGCGGCTGCTCGATCCGCTCCTGGAGCCACCGGCGCTGCTCGGGGTCCATGATGTGCATGTACTCGATGCCGATGGTGCGGCAGTACGAGTCGCGCAGGATGCCGAGGATGTGGCGCAGCTTCATGAAGCGCCGGCCCTCGCCGCCGAACGAGCCGGTCGCGAACTCGCGGTCGAGGTCCCACAGGGTCAGCCCGTGCGACTCCACCTCGAGGTCGGGGTGGCTGCGCTGGCGGTACTCCAGCGGGTCGGTGTCGGCCATCATGTGGCCGCGCACGCGGTAGGCGTGGATCAGCTCGAGGATCCGGGCCTGCTTGCTGATCTCGTCGTCGTGGTTGGTCGAGATGTCGCTGGCCCAGCGGATCGGCTCGTAGGGGATCCGCAGCGACCGGAAGATGTCGTCGTAGAAGTCGTCCTGGCCGAGCAGCAGCTGGTGCAGCCGCTTGAGGAACTCTCCGGACTGCGCGCCCTGGATGACGCGATGGTCGTACGTCGAGGTCAGGGTCATGACCTTGCTGATCGCGTTGCGGGCGATCGCCTCCTCCGAGGCGCCCTGCCACTCCGGCGGGTACTCCATCGCGCCGACGCCGATGATCGCGCCCTGGCCCTTCATCAGGCGCGGCACCGAGTGCACGGTGCCGATGCCGCCCGGGTTGGTCAGCGAGATCGTGGTGCCCGCGAAGTCCTCCAGGGTGAGCTTGTTGTCCCGGCTCCTGCGGACGATGTCCTCGTACGCCGTCCAGAACGCCGCGAAGTCCATCGTCTCGGCGGCCTTGATGCTGGGGACCAGCAGCTGGCGGGTGCCGTCGGCCTTCTTCACGTCGATGGCCAGGCCGAGGTTGATGTGCGCCGGCGTGATCAGGTTCGGCTTGCCGTCGATGGTGTCGAAGCCGACGTTCATCTCCGGCATCGACTTCAGCGCCCTGACCAGCGCGTAGCCGATCAGGTGGGTGAAGGAGACCTTGCCGCCGCGGGCTCGGGCGAGGTGGTTGTTGATGACCGTGCGGTTGTCCCACAGCAGCTTCACCGGCACCGAGCGGACCGAGGTCGCGGTCGGGACCGAGAGCGAGGCGTCCATGTTCTGCGCGGTGCGTGCCGGGGCGCCGCGCAGCACGGTGTAGGTCGGCTCGTCGCTGGCGGCGGCCGGGGCGGTGGGGCGGGACTCCTTGGGGACCGGGTTCGAGGTGCCCTTGGCCGGCTCGGCGGCCTTCGCCTGGGGACGCGGCCTCGCGATCGGGGCCGGGGTCGGGGTGGGGTCCTTGTGCTCGGCGTGCTCGGCCCGCTGCGCCGGCGCCGACGTGGCCTCGGGGGCCGGCTGCGACGTACCGTTGGCCGCTGCGGAGGCCCGGCCGTTGGCCTGGAAGTATCTCTTCCAGGTCGGATCCACGCTGTCGGGGTCCCGCTTGAACTGGTCGTACATCTCCTCGACGAGCCACTCGTTGGGGCCGAAGTCGGCCCCCTCAAAGGTTGAGGGGAGGTCGGACTTGTTGCCTGGGGACTGCGGCACGGTGTGATTCGCCTCTTCCGGAGCGTGCGCGGGGGAGTAGTTCGGTCCTCAAGGCTAGACCCCCGGACCAGCAAATGCCGACTGCCGGGGTGGCGTCGCGGCGTGGTGTGCCCCGAGCCACAGGTCGATCGCCCACACTGCCCGGCAGAGCACGAATCGAACGTCGGTCGGAAGGAGCGTCGGAGCATGTCCAGCCCGGTGCGACGCACGGCGGCCGCGGTCGCGCTGGCGCTGGCCCTCGGGGTCGGTGCCGGTGCCTGCAGCGGCGCCGACGACCCGGGCGAGCCGGCCGCGGAGTCGCCGCGCGGGACGTTCGGCCCGGCCGTCGAGAGGGCGGTGCCGACCAGGGTCTCCCTCGGCCAGGTGACCGGCCGGATGGACCGCCAGGCCCGGCAGCGGCTGATGCGGGAGGTCACGGACGTCGTCGACGGCTGGACCGAGGCGGCGTACCTCGGCGGGAGCTACCCGCGCCGCGGCTCCGCCAACGCCTGGGCCGACGCCTGGCCCGGCTTCACCCGCGGCGCGCGGGACCAGGCCCGGCGCGACCGGGCGTTGATGAGCAACCAGGACATCGGCGACCGGATCGACGGAGTGACGCCGCGACGGAGCGTGCTCGTCCTCGACGTGCTCGCGGCGCAGGGCCGGCCCGTGGGCGTGACCGCCCGGGTCCGGCTCGGGTTCCGCACCACCGGCGACCTCGAGCGCACGGTCCGGGTGACCGGGCGGCTGTTCCTGACCCGCACCGACGGGCAGTGGCAGGTCTTCGGCTACGACGTGAGCAAGGGGATGGTCCAGTGAGCAGGCTGCTGCGTCTCACCACCGTCGGCCTGGTGCTCGCGCTCGCCGCCCTCCTCGTCCCCGACTCGGCGGTGAAGAGCACCGAGATGACGCTGGTGAAGGTGCGCTCGGCGTCCGGCGTCGACCTGACGCCCGACGTGATCTGGATCCTCGCCGTCGGCTCCGACGCCCGGCCGGGAGAGGACATGACCCGCACCCGCGGCGACGCCCTCCAGTTGGTCGGCATGGACACGAGGACCGGCGCGGCGACCGCCATCGGCATCCCGCGCGACTCCTGGGTGCCGATCCCGGGATACGGGTCGGACAAGATCAACGCCGCCCTCTACCTCGGCGGGCCCCAGCTGCTCGGCGAGGCCGTGGGCAACCTGATCGGCATCCAGCCCGACTACGTGTTCGTCAGCCGGTTCAAGTTCTTCCAGGCGATGGTCGACGACATCGGCGGCATCGACGTCCGCAACCCGCGCGCGTTCAGCGACCCCTACCTCAAGGAGGCCGGGTTCAAGGCCGGGAGGATCCACCTCGGCGGGTACGACGCGATGGCGTTCTCCCGCATTCGCTACAACCTGGCCCGCGGCGACTTCGACCGCTCGGCCAACCAGCAGCGGGTGCTGCGCGGCATCCAGGCTCGGGTCCGCGACCGGGCGGACGTGCCGGGCTTCATCGAGCGCGGCGTGTTCTCGGCGATGCAGCATCTGAGCACGAACCTGCCGCCGGCCGAGCTGTTCCGGCTCGCCCAGGCGATGGCGCAGGTCGACCCGCGCAAGATCACGAACTGCGTGGTGCAGGGCGGCATCGGCAACGTCGGCGGCGCCAGCGTCGTCCTGCCGTACGTCGAGCAGGCCCGCCGCTACGGCGACGCGGCCCGCCAGGACGCGACGATCTCCCGCTGCTGAGACATCGCTGAGACACCACAGAGACATCACAAGGGCGCCTCCGGCAGTGTTCTGGTTCAGGACATCCCGGACCCCTGTCTCACGTCATCCCGGACAGGTGTCGCGAGTCATCCC